>NZ_MECT01000298.1:0-1408 GCF_001722145.1 Shigella sp. FC1544 | reverse complement strand
TTGAGAAGCGGTGTAAGTGAACTGCAGTTGCCATGTTTTACGGCAGTGAGAGCAGAGATAGCGCTGATGTCCGGCAGTGCTTTTGCCGTTACGCACCACCCCGTCAGTAGCTGAACAGGAGGGACAGCTGATAGAAACAGAAGCCACTGGAGCACCTCAAAAACACCATCATACACTAAATCAGTAAGTTGGCAGCATCACCCTGGGCGCGGAGAACATCTTCCTCGGTCGCAAAGCAGCAACCAAAGAAGAAGCGATTCGTTTTGCTGGCGAGCAGCTGGTGAAAGGCGGTTACGTTGAGCCGGAATACGTTCAGGCGATGCTGGATCGTGAAAAACTGACCCCGACTTATCTGGGTGAGTCTATCGCGGTGCCACACGGTACGGTTGAAGCGAAAGATCGCGTACTGAAAACGGGCGTGGTGTTCTGCCAGTACCCGGAAGGCGTGCGCTTCGGTGAAGAGGAAGATGACATTGCCCGTCTGGTGATTGGTATTGCAGCCCGTAACAACGAGCACATTCAGGTTATCACCAGCCTGACCAATGCACTGGATGATGAGTCCGTCATCGAGCGTCTGGCACACACCACCAGCGTGGATGAAGTGCTGGAACTGTTGGCAGGTCGTAAGTAATCCAATCCCACCCTCTCCACATGGAGAAGGTGGGGTTAATTGCCTGATGCGCTACGCTTATCAGGCCTACAGGATGCATCACGATTTGTTGAATTTGCACGTTCTTGTAGGCCGGATAAGGCGCTTACGCCGCATCCGGCGCTGCCCCTCTCCTCACGGAGAGGGTTTGGGTGAGGGAAAAGCCTCACCCCAGCCCTCTCGGGTAAAAACATTGATGAAGGTTAATACTATGAAAGCATTACATTTTGGCGCAGGTAATATCGGTCGTGGCTTTATCGGTAAACTGCTGGCAGACGCGGGTATCCAACTGACGTTTGCCGATGTCAATCAGGTGGTACTTGATGCCCTGAATGCCCGTCATAGCTATCAGGTTCATGTGGTTGGTGAAACCGAGCAGGTAGATACCGTTTCCGGCGTCAATGCTGTCAGCAGCATTGGTGATTAGACTGGCCCCCTGAATCTCCAGACAACCAGTATCACTTAAATAAGTGATAGTCTTAATACTAGTTTTTAGACTAGTCATTGGAGTACAGATGATTGATGTCTTAGGGCCGGAGAAACGCAGACGGCGTACCACACAGGAAAAGATCGCAATTGTTCAGCAGAGCTTTGAACCGGGGATGACGGTCTCCCTCGTTGCCCGGCAACATGGTGTAGCAGCCAGCCAGTTATTTCTCTGGCGTAAGCAATACCAGGAAGGAAGTCTTACTGCTGTGGCCGCCGGAGAACAGGTTGTTCCTGCCTCTGAACTTGCTGCCGCCATGAAGCAGATTAAAG
>NZ_MECT01000297.1:0-1441 GCF_001722145.1 Shigella sp. FC1544 | reverse complement strand
CGAAGGGGCGATTGCCCGGCAGCATGATGTCCAGGCGATTCACAATCTGGTGAAGAGGTTCTTTACGCTCAAGCGCCATGCCAACAATACACCAGACCATCATTTCGAGGGGAAGACGGCGCTTGCGTAGCGTTACAGTACCTGATTCGGCAAGGCAACGAGAGATGAGTTCGGGGTCGAGGTAATCCCCCAGAGAAGTCAGTGGGTTACGCAGAGAATCGTAACGGGATACCAGATCAAGAGCCTGTCCAATGTGCATAAAAAAATCCGGAAACAAGTGAGCGTTTCCGGATTCTTACACAGCCACTGGATCGGTCAACTGATCCTTAACTGATCGGCATTACTCCCAGGAAGCTATCGTTGAAAAGCAATGTGACAGATATTCCATCTGATAAGAAGAATTATGGTTTAGCAGGAGCGCATTGTTGAGCACAATGATGTTGAAAAAGTGTGCTAATCTGCCCTCCATTCGGCTGTTTCTTCATCGTGTCGCATAAAATGTGACCAATAAAACAAATTATGCAATTTTTTAGTTGCATGAACTCGCATGTCTCCATAGAATGCGCGCTACTTGATGCCGACTTAGCTCAGTAGGTAGAGCAACTGACTTGTAATCAGTAGGTCACCAGTTCGATTCCGGTAGTCGGCACCATCAAGTCCGGTGGGGTTCCCGAGCGGCCAAAGGGAGCAGACTGTAAATCTGCCGTCACAGACTTCGAAGGTTCGAATCCTTCCCCCACCACCAATTTCGGCCACGCGATGGCGTAGCCCGAGACGATAAGTTCGCTTACCGGCTCGAATAAAGAGAGCTTCTCTCGATATTCAGTGCAGAATGAAAATCAGGTAGCCGAGTTCCAGGATGCGGGCATCGTATAATGGCTATTACCTCAGCCTTCCAAGCTGATGATGCGGGTTCGATTCCCGCTGCCCGCTCCAAGATGTGCTGATATAGCTCAGTTGGTAGAGCGCACCCTTGGTAAGGGTGAGGTCGGCAGTTCGAATCTGCCTATCAGCACCACTTCTTTTCTCCTCCCTGTTTTTTCCTTCTGTTTATTGCATTCAACAAGTCGGGCATGTTGCCTGGTTGATGTGGTGATATCACCGATTTATCCGTGTCTTAGAGGGACAATCGATGTCTAAAGAAAAGTTTGAACGTACAAAACCGCACGTTAACGTCGGTACTATCGGCCACGTTGACCATGGTAAAACAACGCTGACCGCTGCAATCACTACCGTACTGGCTAAAACCTACGGCGGTGCTGCTCGCGCATTCGACCAGATCGATAACGCGCCGGAAGAAAAAGCTCGTGGTATCACCATCAACACTTCTCACGTTGAATACGACACCCCGACCCGTCACTACGCACACGTAGACTGCCCGGGGCACGCCGACTATGTTAAAAACATGATCACCGGTGCTGCTCAGATGGACGGCGCGATC
>NZ_MECT01000296.1:0-1442 GCF_001722145.1 Shigella sp. FC1544 | reverse complement strand
TTTCTGGTGCGTACCGGGCTGAGAGGCGGTGTAAGTGAACTGTAGTTGCCATGTTTTACGGCAATGAGAGCAGAGATAGCGCTGATGTCCGGCAGTGCTTTTGCCGTTACGCACCACGCCTTCAGTAGCGGAGCAGGAAGGACATCTGATGGAAATGGAAGCCACGCAAGCACCTTAAAATCACCATCATACACTAAATCAGTAAGTTGGCAGCATTACCAGAGGTTTTTATGAAAAAACTTATCGTTTCAAGTGTATTGGCATTCATAACATTTTCTGCGCAGGCCGCAGCATTTCAGGTCACTAGTAATGAAATAAAAACAGGAGAGCAACTTACAACGTCTCATGTATTTTCTGGATTTGGGTGTGAGGGGGGTAATACATCGCCCTCATTAACCTGGTCTGGTGCTCCAGAAGGCACCAAAAGCTTTGCCGTAACTGTGTATGATCCAGATGCGCCTACAGGCAGCGGATGGTGGCACTGGACTGTTGCTAATATTCCAGCAACGGTAACATATTTGCCCGCTGATGCAGGAAGACGTGATGGTACAAAACTTCCGACTGGTGCTGTCCAAGGCCGAAATGATTTTGGCTATGCGGGATTTGGTGGAGCATGTCCTCCCAAAGGAGATAAACCCCATCATTACCAGTTTAAAATATGGGCTCTAAAAACTGATAAGATTCCTGTGGATTCTAATTCCAGCGGAGCGTTAGTTGGTTATATGCTTAATGCCAATAAAATTGCAACCGCTGAGATAATACCCGTTTATGAGGTAAAGTAGGATAAGAGTATGCTGGCAAAAGATAGGACTAACCTAAAGATTGAAGAAATACGGATGCATAAACATCATGAGATTCACAGGGTTAAGCCTCTTATGCCAGCTTTATGTCGTATCCGTCAGGGAAAAAAAGTTATCAATTGGGAGACGCATAGTCTAACTGTTGATAATAATCAGATAATATTATTTCCCTGTGGATATGAATTTTATATTGCGAATTACCCAGAAGCAGGTCTTTATCTTGCAGAAATGCTTTATTATCCCATTGATCTAATTGAAAAGTTCCAAAATCTTTATGCGATAACCGATCAAATTCGTAACACGACAGGTTTCTGCTTACCTCAGAATCCCGGTAATGCTGCCAACTTACTGATTTAGTGTATGATGGTGATTTTAAGGTGCTTGCGTGGCTTCCATTTCCATCAGATGTCCTTCCTGCTCCGCTACTGAAGGCGTGGTGCGTAACGGCAAAAGCACTGCCGGACATCAGCGCTATCTCTGCTCTCATTGCCGTAAAACATGGCAACTACAGTTCACTTACACCGCCTCTCAGCCCGGTACGCACCAGAAAATCATTGATATGGCCATGAATGGCGTCGGATGTCGCGCCAGTGCACGCATTATGGGCGTTGGCCTCAACACGGTTTTACGTCACTTAAAAAA
>NZ_MECT01000295.1:0-1444 GCF_001722145.1 Shigella sp. FC1544 | reverse complement strand
CAAGGCGAGCTTCATTTAACGCCTTACGCAGTTGCAGAATTTCAGATTCCAGTTCAGCCACCGTGCGGGAACCAGGAGTACCGAGCCCTTTTCTGGCGGCGGTAACCCATTGTCCTAAAGTGCCTTCAGGAAGGGATAATCGGGAAGCGCCTTCACTGATCGAAAGTTGATTTTCAAGAACCGTTCTGACAGCTTCGGCTTTGAACTCTTTAGAGTAACGTTGGTTTTTTCTGCTCATTATTAGCTCCTTCTGATGCCATTCTATTTCAGGAAGGAGTGTCCGTTAAACTCAGGCTACCTCAGGTGCAACTCAGGCATCATGGCGACTGGCGGGTGTGCCGGATGTCTGGAGCAGGCTTGAAATGATAACCACCGCATTACAACAAAAAAGAGAAAATAACAGGAGTGATGACTATGAGTCGTTTAGTCGTAGTATCTAACCGGATTGCACCACCAGACGAGCACGCCGCCAGTGCCGGTGGCCTTGCCGTTGGCATACTGGGGGCACTGAAAGCCGCAGGCGGACTGTGGTTTGGCTGGAGTGGTGAAACAGGGAATGAGGATCAGCCGCTAAAAAAGGTGAAAAAAGGTAACATTACGTGGGCCTCTTTTAACCTCAGCGAACAGGACCTTGACGAATACTACAACCAATTCTCCAATGCCGTTCTCTGGCCCGCTTTTCATTATCGGCTCGATCTGATGCAATTTCAGCGTCCTGCCGGGGACGGCTATCTACGCGTAAATGCGTTGCTGGCAGATAAATTACTGCCGCTGTTGCAAGACGATGACATTATCTGGATCCACGATTATCACCTGTTGCCCTTTGCGCATGAATTACGCAAACGTGGGGTGAATAATCGCATTGGTTTCTTTCTGCATATTCCTTTCCCGACACCGGAAATCTTCAACGCGCTGCCGACATATGACACCTTGCTTGAACAGCTTTGTGATTATGATTTGCTGGGTTTCCAGACAGAAAACGATCGTCTGGCGTTCCTGGATTGTCTTTCTAACCTGACCCGCGTCACGACACGTAGCGCAAAAAGCCATACAGCCTGGGGCAAAGCATTTCGAACAGAAGTCTACCCGATCGGCATTGAACCGAAAGAAATAGCCAAACAGGCTGCCGGGCCACTGCCGCCAAAACTGGCGCAACTTAAAGCGGAACTGAAAAACGTACAAAATATCTTTTCTGTCGAACGGCTGGATTATTCCAAAGGTTTGCCAGAGCGTTTTCTCGCCAATGAAGCGTTGCTGGAAAAATATCCGCAGCATCATGGTAAAATTCGTTATACTGAAGTGGCACACTGAATTTGGCCACCTGAACAGAGGTGATATGCTCACCTCAGAACAACACAGGTGCTCCAATGAAAAAAAGAAATTTTAGCGCAGAGTTTAAACGCGAATCCGCTCAACTGGTTGTTGACCAGAAATACACGGTGGC
>NZ_MECT01000294.1:0-1450 GCF_001722145.1 Shigella sp. FC1544 | reverse complement strand
CTGCATATCTGACACTTTGGTTCCCACTACTTATTTGGTGGACACCACTTTGTCTAATTCGTCAGATTCTGACCAGACGGTTCAGGCTGTACGCTTACTTTCCAATGGGCACTCATGTTTATACGCTGACCTTACAATCAATCACCGCTTTTAAATTTTCAGCATTGCTTCCCTGACGCTTCCACGCGCTGTAAATATCTTTATCCCACGCTTTACCAGCTTTTGTTTGATAGCCTGCTTCATTGATCCGTTCAGCTATCACACGCCCATTATCAAATCCCTGTTGGATGGTATCGGCAATGATCTTTATAACTGCCGTTTCGTTATATGGCTTTGGTGGGATGTTCGGCTTTCCGGCAATAAGCGACGCAGCGGCTTTTTCCATGCGCTCCACCAGCCCAAGCATTCGTGAATCAATAGACTTTTCCGGCTGTCCCAGCTTCATGCGAATCGCATCAACAAGCCAGGAGGTTTTATCCCCTCCAGAAGCGAGAACAGACCGATTAAACTCATCCTGCAATTCAGATGGGATGCGGAACGCGATCAGATTAGATTTGCTCATTGCAAAGACCATATCAGTGAGTAATATCCATACAGTATACCACTGTATAACACTGTTATACGCTCAAATATCAGCCAGAAAATAACGGACCAATCACAAAGCTATCGCTGTGTTGTTGGTTCAGAGCTGGGCTGTGTTGGTTCAAAATGAGTTGATGTTGGTTCAATATTTTAGAAAAACATAATAAAAACAACGATCTTTACAAATTGAACCAACTGAACCAACTGAACCAACACCTTTTTGCTTATCTATATAATCTGAGAGGCAGAAATGATAAGGGACAGGAAAGCTGAAGAGCTGGAGTCAAAAGGGCTATACCGGAGAGCTGCCGCACGATGGATGGAAGTCATGCTGTTATGCACCGAGGACGATGATCGGGAATGGATAAAGCGCCGCCGTGAAACGTGTCTGGAGAACGTGAAGCGCCCGCCCGTGAAGGTTGAGGAATTTGGCGACCTGCATAAAGCTGTTACCGAAACGCAACACCGCATGGGGATAGCGCAACCGAACGGTAACGCCTTCCGGTTAAATGGCGGCAAGAGGCAAAGGTAGACCACCAGAGGGAAATCATCCTCTGGCTGGCGGTTTCTGGTATTTCGGGACAAGTACGCGCGCGCGTAGCACCCAATCGGTGAGGAAATAGCGGCGACCTGAATGGTCAAAATCACAACGCAGCTATCCCCGTAAGCAGCGCTTAACGGAATAGCAGTAACCTGAATCCAGTGGGGAGGGGGTAGTCAAATCTCTACAGCCCTGACTATCCGGGACTGCCCGCCCCATCGTTTTTTTATACCCGCGAAAAATGAAATTTAATCCGGGCGTGTTTCATCCTTCCAGAGGGTATGACGTATGACACCACGCGAAATAGCCTTATTGACCATCGCCAAA
>NZ_MECT01000293.1:0-1473 GCF_001722145.1 Shigella sp. FC1544 | reverse complement strand
TTGAGAAGCGGTGTAAGTGAACTGCAGTTGCCATGTTTTACGGCAGTGAGAGCAGAGATAGCGCTGATGTCCGGCAGTGCTTTTGCCGTTACGCACCACCCCGTCAGTAGCTGAACAGGAGGGACAGCTGATAGAAACAGAAGCCACTGGAGCACCTCAAAAACACCATCATACACTAAATCAGTAAGTTGGCAGCATCACCCTCGTTATCATTAAAAACTAATACAGAAAAAATAAATATAATTTTGGTGAATGTTTTGACATGATTAAATCCATTTTCTTTATTTTCTTCTGACATAATACGTTACTCCCTTTAATTATTAACGATATGTTTCGCATTTTTCTTTAAATCTGCATGTAACAGAATGTTAATAAGACATGATTGTTGCGGCAGGATCTGCAATAATTAACAATTATCCACTTCACAGAGAATGCTATGCAGTACCCGATTAACGAGATGTTCCAGACCCTGCAAGGTGAGGGTTACTTTACCGGCGTCCCCGCCATTTTTATTCGTTTACAGGGATGCCCGGTTGGCTGTGCCTGGTGCGACACCAAACACACCTGGGAAAAGCTTGAGGATCGGGAAGTCTCCCTTTTCAGCATTCTGGCGAAGACCAAAGAGAGTGATAAGTGGGGGGCGGCGAGCAGTGAAGATTTGCTGGCTGTCATTGGTCGGCAGGGATATACCGCGCGGCATGTGGTGATTACGGGTGGTGAGCCTTGCATTCATGATTTGCTGCCACTGACTGACCTGCTCGAAAAGAACGGTTTTAGCTGCCAGATCGAAACCAGTGGAACTCATGAAGTACGCTGCACACCGAATACCTGGGTTACCGTATCGCCAAAGCTGAACATGCGCGGCGGCTATGACGTGTTGTCACAGGCACTGGAGCGAGCCAACGAAATCAAGCATCCAGTGGGGCGCGTACGCGATATTGAAGCACTGGATGAACTATTGGCAACGCTGACCGATGATAAACCGCGAGTCATTGCACTGCAGCCGATTAGCCAAAAGGATGATGCCACACGTTTGTGCATTGAAACCTGCATTGCGCGTAATTGGCATTTGTCGATGCAAACACATAAATATCTAAATATTGCCTGATTAAACATTTATAAGCGTTATAAATGGGTGGAACCTGTAAAGACTTCTACGGTAATGACTCCAACTTACTGATAGTGTTTTATGTTCAGATAATGCCCGATGACCTTGTCATGCAGCTCCACCGATTTTGAGAACGACAGTGACTTCCGTCCCAGCCTTGCCAGATGTTGTCTCAGATTCAGATTATGTCGCTCAATGCGCTGAGTGTAACGCTTGCTGATAACGTGCAGCTTTCCCTTCAGGCGTGATTCATACAGCGGCCAGCCATCCGTCATCCATACCACGACCTCAAAGGCCGACAGCAGGCTCAGAAGACGCTCCAGTGTGGCCAGAGTGCGTTCACCGAAGACGTGCGCCACAACCGT
>NZ_MECT01000292.1:0-1479 GCF_001722145.1 Shigella sp. FC1544 | reverse complement strand
TTTCTGGTGCGTACCGGGCTGAGAGGCGGTGTAAGTGAACTGTAGTTGCCATGTTTTACGGCAATGAGAGCAGAGATAGCGCTGATGTCCGGCAGTGCTTTTGCCGTTACGCACCACGCCTTCAGTAGCGGAGCAGGAAGGACATCTGATGGAAATGGAAGCCACGCAAGCACCTTAAAATCACCATCATACACTAAATCAGTAAGTTGGCAGCATTACCCAAATATGAACGTACGATATTTAACTAACCGAAAAACAAAATATAGCACAGGCGAGACATTTACCATCTAAGAAAATAGTATCGTTTTTTTACAGTTAAATCAACATCACTTCCTTAAAATCAAAACAATAAATTTCAATCCTGAAACATTTTATTTTAGCTTATTATTTCCCAGTATCACATTTTATCAGGATATCCTTCTGCGAGGTTATTATGCTTCCTGTAAATAATCCCCCTCTATCCACTGGAAACGTCTCTTTTTACAGAACTACATCAATCGACAATGTTCACAATAATTATCTCTCCGAATGGGTTGAATGGACTAAAAACAGCATTTCCGGAGAAAACAGGGAAACTGCTTTTACCCGGCTCCAATTATGTCTGGAGAACAGTGAAACATCGTTGGACTTATCTTGTTTAGGTCTCAGATCTCTACCACGATTGCCTGACAATCTTAATGATATTAATGTAAGCAATAACCAACTATCAATGCTCCCCGAGCTACCAAGGGCATTGAAAGAGCTGAATGCAAGCAGTAATCAATTATCTGCACTTCCTGAATTACCAGTGTCGCTGGAATATATAAATGTGAGTGATAACCATTTGTTCGCACTTCCTGAATTACCTGCGTCACTAGAATATATTAATGTAAGTGACAATCACCTGTCTGTACTTCCGAGGTTACCAATGTCATTGGAATTACTTGATGCAGCCAGAAATGCTTTGGAAGTAATACCAGATTTTCCAGAAAGAGATGATCATATTATAAGAATATTCTGGCTTAATCAGAACCGGATCACGGCAATTCCGGAAAGCATACTTGGCCTCAGTTCTGATAGCGTTGTCAATCTTAGAGAAAATCAACTATCTCCCAGAATAATGCAAACTTTGTTACAACAAACCGCCCAACCGGACTACCACGGCCCACGGATTTACTTCTCCATGAGTGACGGACAACAGAATACACTCCATCGCCCCCTGGCTGATGCCGTGACAGCATGGTTCCCGGAAAACAAACAATCTGATGTATCACAGATATGGCATGCTTTTGAACATGAAGAGCACGCCAACACCTTTTCCGCGTTCCTTGACCGCCTTTCCGATACCGTCTCTGCACGCAATACCTCCGGATTCCGTGAACAGGTCGCTGCATGGCTGGAAAAACTCAGTGCCTCTGCGGAGCTTCGACAGCAGTCTTTCGCTGTTGCTGCTGATGCCACTGAGAGCTGTGAGGACCGTGTCGCGCTCACATGGAACAA
>NZ_MECT01000291.1:0-1494 GCF_001722145.1 Shigella sp. FC1544 | reverse complement strand
GCGGACCTGACGTATGTTGCCACACAGGAGGGATGGTTGTACCTCGCTGGCATCAAAGATGTTTATACGTGCGAAATTGTCGGCTACGCCATGGGAGAGCGCATGACAAAAGAGCTGACAGGTAAAGCCCTGTTTATGGCGCTCAGGAGCCAGCGCCCACCTGCCGGGCTAATCCACCACTCTGATCGAGGTTCACAGTACTGCGCATACGATTACCGGGTCATACAGGAGCAGTCTGGTCTGAAAACATCAATGTCGCGTAAAGGTCACTGTTACGACAACGCTCCGATGGAAAGCTTCTGGGGAACGCTGAAAAATGAGAGCCTGAGCCACTATCGTTTTAATAACCGGGATGAAGCCATCTCAGTAATACGGGAATACATTGAGATTTTCTACAATCGTCAGCGTCGTCACTCTCGTCTGGGGAATATCTCCCCGGCAGCCTTCAGGGAAAAATATAATCAGATGGCTGCTTAAAAAAAGAACAAATGGTAGTGTCCGCTATTGCCAGTACACCTCAATGTGCTTATAAACGTCCCCGATTAGCGCAGAAGTCACCGGATTGTTCAGGCTCCAATAGGTTGAGTATGCCGTATTTATTTTCCAAAATAAAAATCGATGCTGTTGCTCCTTCATAAAATACTTTTACTCTCTGGACGCTTTTCTTAGCTCTCTTGGTGTTATCTTAAAACGATTATGGAACCTTTCAGTAAAACGAGAAGGACACTTGTAACCATTTTCCCTGGCAATCTCGCTGATGGGTTTTACTGTCGTTTGTATAGCAGACAACGCATTATTTAACCTCACGTCGTCCAATATACTTTGAAAACTTACTCCCTCGCTTGCCAGACGGCGATGCAATGTGGAAACAGAAATGTAGAGATATCTCGCTACCTTGTTTGCTGTCCATTTTGTTCCAGGTTCGGATAGCATTAGGTTATAACAACGACTTATTAATGATTGTTTACTATCTGATAAAAGTAAACAATTAACATGATGTGCTCCTAATGAAAGTAGAACGCCCATTGCTAAGTGTTCCTGAATTTGCGTTGAGAAGCCTCGGGAAATAATAGATGTTTTTAGTTGCTCCCAACAATATATTAACTCGGGATTCTGGGTAATGACTCCAACTTACTGATAGTGTTTTATGTTCAGATAATGCCCGATGACCTTGTCATGCAGCTCCACCGATTTTGAGAACGACAGTGACTTCCGTCCCAGCCTTGCCAGATGTTGTCTCAGATTCAGATTATGTCGCTCAATGCGCTGAGTGTAACGCTTGCTGATAACGTGCAGCTTTCCCTTCAGGCGTGATTCATACAGCGGCCAGCCATCCGTCATCCATACCACGACCTCAAAGGCCGACAGCAGGCTCAGAAGACGCTCCAGTGTGGTCAGAGTGCGTTCACCGAAGACGTGCGCCACAACCGTCCTCCGTATCCTGTCATACGCGTAAAACAGCCAGCGCTGACGTGATTTAGCACCGACGTAGCC
>NZ_MECT01000290.1:0-1503 GCF_001722145.1 Shigella sp. FC1544 | reverse complement strand
CTGCCGGAATGGCCTTCCAACCGTGTTGACGAACTCCTGCCATGGAACGTAGCACTCACCAATAAATAAGCGTCAATACGGTGCTCCGTTGACGCTTACGTTTGCTCGCGCAGAAAATCGTGCAGCGAGCCGCTGTCGAAGCGTTGCAGCGTCGGCCAAAGGGTGAGGTCCGCAAAGTAGTGGTCGATTAAACAGAGCGCGATGCCGTTGACCCGGCGCAGGGTGCGCAGGTGGATGACGTTCTCCCCCTCGGTTATCCCCAGCGCGTCAGCGACGTGACCAGATGCCGGGCGCAGCACCGACAGCAGTTTTTCGCTGGTGGGATGGCTGCCCTGATCCAGCAGGTTCTGGCTAAAACGCGCCTGGGCGTTGAGCGGGTAATCGAACGGGCGCATCAGCACCAGCACGCCGACGCCCTGACGGCGCTGTACCCAGCCTTTTTCCACCAGTTGGTCGATGGCGCGGCGCAGGGTGTGGCGATTTACCTCAAAGCGCGCCGCCAGCTGCTGCTCGGCGGGAAGATAGTCGCCGCAGCGATAGTGTTGACGAAGCTCCTGCTCAAGTTTTGCGGCTATCTCCTGATAGCGTGTTGGGTAGCTGGTCGGATGTGTAGACAAGTGCATAGATATCAATGCCTCGCTTATCAGATAAAGTGCTTACGCAACCGTTGAGAGAGGAAATCCAGCAGGCTGACCGTGACGATGATAAGCACCATCAGGGCGCAGGTTTGTTGGAACTGAAAACCGCGAATCGCTTCCCACAGGGTGACGCCGATCCCGCCTGCACCGACCATGCCGACGACGGTCGCCGAGCGGACGTTGGATTCGAAGCGATAGAGGGAGTAGGAGATCAGCAGCGGCATTACCTGTGGCAGCACGCCGTAAAGGATCTCTTCCAGCTTGTTGGCGCCGGTGGCGCGAATGCCTTCTACCGGGCCGGGTTCGATCGCTTCCACCGCTTCGGAAAGCAGCTTGGAGAGCACGCCGGTGGTGTGGATAAATAGCGCCAGCACGCCAGCGAACGGGCCGAGACCGACGGCGACCACGAACAGCATGGCGAAGACCATTTCGTTAATGGCGCGGCAGGCATCCATCAGGCGGCGAACGGGCTGGTAAACCCACCACGGCACCAGGTTTTCGGCGCTCATCAGACCGAAGGGGATGGAGAGAACCACTGCCAGCGCGGTGCCCCAGACGGCGATTTGCAGCGTGACGGCCATTTCGGTGAGGTAATCCTGCCACTGGCTGAAATCGGGCGGGAAGAAGTCGGCAACGAAGGTTGCCATGTTGCCGCCGTCTTTAATCAGCGTAAGCGGGGCCATTTCCGCGCCCTGCCACGAGACGACCAGCACGGCGAGAACAACGGCCCAGCTCAGAAGCGAGAACCAGCTACGCTTGGGTGGGGCGATGGTGATGGTTTGCATGTTTGGCTCCGTTTAATGTTTTCTCCCTCTCCCTGTGGGAGAGGGCCGGGATGAGGGCATCAGCGTGCGCATTTCCCCCT
>NZ_MECT01000289.1:0-1531 GCF_001722145.1 Shigella sp. FC1544 | reverse complement strand
TGACATCACCCCCCGGATCATGGACGACTGGGGGCAGTAATCATGCCGGGTCTGGCTGGCTAACACCCCATTATAAGGGGTACGAATAAAGTAACGGGGCCGGCAAGAGCGCCACATCGGGGATTTTTCTGATTGGTGCCGCGCATACAGCGATGAAAAGGAGATATTTGCTCAGTGAGACTGACCGAAACCTTTCCGCCAGCATCGTCAGCTTCTGCCCAGTAAAAAGAGACGCGGAAAATGCACAACAGGCACCACACGTCATGCATGGATTCAGATTGCTCATAATTCACCAGTACAGCTATAAATCGTAAAGAGAACAGCGGTACATCGTATGTAAGAACGTACCGCGGCTGGCTGGTGAACTTCCGATAGTGCGAGTATTGAATGATTTCCATCCGTTACAGATTTTACGTGCTAATTAGTGAACAAACCACTCGTCAGCAGACTCCCAGGTATCTTTCAGAGTTTCCTGAACAAAAGTTTTAGCTGAATCTTTATCGGCGGTGCGCGTAACAGAAAGGCCATCGTTGCTGGTAGCTTTTACGATCACCTCTACATCGTCATAACGTTTACTGATGCGTCGGGTTAATTCTTCCTTTAACGCATCCACAGCACCGGTTGGCATTTTAGTCATTTTTTCTTTGGCTATGCAGATTTCAATACGCATAAAAGTCCCTCTACACTGTGTTTGTATACAGTATCAATTTTAACTGTATGGATAAACAGTATCAAGGGTGAAGGAAAGTGATTTTTTGGGGCATGCATGGGGCAAAAATATTTGTTGTGGGGCATTTTGGGGCATGATTGGGACACTTTGTTACATATGAACTTTGCCGATTTTTATATGACATGGAAATACAACGCTTTGATTCTTCTAAATAAAAAACATGCTCTTGGGCGTTCTTTAGTGATTTTTAAAAATTCCGTATCACGCAGTTAAAGTGGCGGGCATACTCTTCAAGGCTGGTGATCCCCAACCGCACCCATTTAGGATGCGACCATTGCGGTAGACCGATGTAAATCATAACGCGTGAAGGATCTCTTCCACGCTACGCACACGGGCGATGCGCGGGTAGATATGATTAATGCTGTTATTGTGTTGCTCGGCGCTGGCGGCACTACAGGCGTCTTCGGCAATCACCAGATTAAAGCCAAGTTCCCAGGCATTGCGGGCGGTGGATTCAACACCGATATTGGTCGAGATCCCACATAACACTATTGTATCGATACCTCGGCGGCGCAGTTGCAACTCCAGATCCGTACCGTAAAACGCACCCCACTGACGTTTGATGATTTCGATATCACTGTCAGTTGCACCTAATGCAGCTGGATGTTGCCACCAGTTTTCGGGCAACACTTTAGCGGGGGAGTGCCCCTATTAAGTTGTCAAGCATGTTATGACCCCTGCGGGGTATAAAAAGTCCCGTCACGCATCATGGCGAACAGAACGTCGCAGCGTCGTCTCGCCAGGGCGATAAGCGCCTGATTGTGTCGTTTTCCCTGACTCATTTTGCGGGTGTAGTAAGCC
>NZ_MECT01000288.1:0-28382 GCF_001722145.1 Shigella sp. FC1544 | reverse complement strand
GGCTTACTACACCCGCAAAATGAGTCAGGGAAAACGACACAATCAGGCGCTTATCGCCCTGGCGAGACGACGCTGCGACGTTCTGTTCGCCATGATGCGCGACGGGACTTTTTATACCCCGCAGGGGTCATAACATGCTTGACAACTTAATAGGGGCACCCCCTGGTGTTCTTAGTAAGCCTGGAAGCTAATCACTAAGAGTATCACCAGTATGATGACGTGCTTCCTCATAACCCTTTCCTTATTTAAGGCCCCTTCCTCGGGAGGGGCTTTCCCGTTTCAGCATCCCGCTGAAATCGTCGGCTTACCTCCTTTCGCCATGCATGCAGTCTATCGCTGACTTGCGGATAAAATAGTTTCCAGTGTGATTATTGCGTAACGTCTCGCAAAGAATATTTGCTGGCAGGATCGCAGACTGCAAAGCCTGCAGATTGACAATCTGACCGTGAAGGCATACTTTCAGGAGTGAGGGTTGAGCGGGGTTTCCCCCGCCCTGGTAGTCTTAGTAAGCTGGCCAGCTAATGACTAAGAGCACCACGATGATGAGTAGCTTCATCATGACCCTTTCCTTATTTAAGGCCCCTTCCTCGGGAGGGGCTTTCCCGTTTCAGCATCCCGCTGAAATCGTCGGCTTACCTCCTTTCGCCCTGAATACAGTCTATCGCTAACGCGTGAACAAAATAGTTTCCTCTGTGATTATTGCGTAACGACTCGCAAAGAATATTTGCTGCCAGGATCGCAGACTGCAAAGCCTGCGGATTGACAATCTTATCGTGAAGGCATACTTTCAGGAGTGAGGGTAGAGCGGGGTTTCCCCCGCCCTGGTAGTCTTAGTAAGCCGGGAAGCTAATGACTAAGAGCACCACGATGATGAGTATCTTCATCATGACCCTTTCCTTATTTAAGACCCCTTCCTCGGGAGGGGCTTTCCCGTTTCAGCATCCCGCTGAAATCGTCGGCTTACCTCCTTTCGCCAAGCATGCAGTCTATCGCTAACGCGTAGATAAAATAGTTTCCTGTGTTATTACTGGATGCGTGCTCGCAAATGTGCCCGCCATTCAGACGATTCCCGATAGTGTTTCATAATTCCTCCATTTTTCTCCCTTATTGGCTGGCTACACTAGTATCATTCCGCGAAACGTTTCAGGAAGAGAAACTCTTAACGATGAAAGGCAGTTATAAATCCCGTTGGGTAATCGTAATCGTGGTGGTTATCGCCGCCATCGCCGCATTCTGGTTCTGGCAAGGCCGCAATGACTCCCGGAGTGCAGCCCCAGGGGCGACGAAACAAGCGCAGCAATCGCCAGCGGGTGGTCGCCGTGGTATGCGTTCCGGCCCATTAGCCCCGGTTCAGGCGGCGACCGCCGTAGAACAGGCAGTTCCGCGTTACCTCACCGGGCTTGGCACCATTACCGCCGCTAATACTGTTACGGTGCGCAGCCGCGTGGACGGTCAACTGATGGCGTTACATTTCCAGGAAGGCCAGCAGGTCAAAGCAGGCGATTTACTGGCAGAAATTGACCCCAGCCAGTTCAAAGTTGCATTAGCACAAGCCCAGGGCCAACTGGCAAAAGATAAAGCCACGCTTGCTAACGCCCGCCGTGACCTGGCGCGTTATCAGCAACTGGCAAAAACCAATCTCGTATCCCGTCAGGAGCTGGAGGCCCAACAGACGCTGGTCAGTGAAACCGAAGGCACCATTAAGGCTGATGAAGCAAGCGTCGCCAGCGCGCAGCTGCAACTCGACTGGAGCCGCATCACCGCACCAGTCGATGGTCGCGTTGGTCTCAAGCAGGTTGATGTTGGTAACCAAATCTCCAGTGGTGATACCACCGGGATCGTGGTGATCACCCAGACGCATCCTATCGATTTGCTCTTTACCCTGCCGGAAAGCGATATCGCTACCGTCGTGCAGGCGCAGAAAGCCGGAAAACCGCTGGTGGTAGAAGCCTGGGATCGCACCAACTCGAAGAAATTAAGTGAAGGCACGCTGTTAAGCCTCGATAACCAAATCGATGCCACAACCGGTACGATTAAAGTGAAAGCACGCTTTAATAATCAGGATGATGCGCTGTTTCCCAATCAGTTTGTTAACGCGCGCATGTTAGTCGACACCGAACAAAACGCCGTAGTGATCCCATCAGCCGCCCTGCAAATGGGCAATGAAGGCCATTTTGTCTGGGTGCTGAATAGTGAAAACAAGGTCAGCAAACATCTGGTGACGCCGGGCATTCAGGACAGTCAGAAAGTGGTGATCCGTGCAGGTATTTCTGCGGGCGATCGCGTGGTGACAGACGGCATTGATCGCCTGACCGAAGGGGCGAAAGTGGAAGTGGTGGAAGCCCAGAGCGCCACCACTCCAGAAGAGAAAGCCACCAGCCGCGAATACGCGAAAAAAGGAGCACGCTCCTGATGCAGGTGTTACCCCCGAGCAGCACAGGCGGCCCGTCTCGCCTGTTTATTATGCGTCCTGTCGCCACCACGCTGCTGATGGTGGCGATCTTACTCGCCGGGATTATCGGTTATCGCGCCCTGCCCGTTTCGGCGCTGCCGGAAGTGGACTATCCGACCATTCAGGTAGTCACGCTTTACCCAGGTGCAAGCCCGGATGTCATGACCTCTGCCGTTACCGCGCCGCTCGAGCGCCAGTTCGGGCAGATGTCTGGCCTGAAACAGATGTCGTCGCAAAGTTCCGGCGGTGCGTCAGTTATCACCTTACAGTTCCAGCTAACATTACCGCTCGATGTCGCCGAGCAGGAAGTGCAGGCCGCGATTAACGCCGCCACTAACCTGCTACCGAGCGATCTGCCTAACCCGCCGGTTTACAGCAAAGTGAACCCGGCAGATCCGCCGATCATGACGCTCGCCGTCACCTCAACCGCCATGCCGATGACGCAAGTGGAAGATATGGTGGAAACCCGCGTCGCGCAGAAAATCTCGCAGATTTCCGGCGTCGGCCTGGTGACGCTTTCCGGCGGTCAGCGTCCGGCTGTTCGCGTCAAACTTAACGCTCAGGCGATTGCCGCCCTCGGCCTGACCAGCGAAACCGTGCGCACCGCCATTACCGGCGCTAACGTTAACTCGGCAAAAGGTAGCCTCGACGGCCCTTCCCGTGCGGTCACGCTTTCCGCGAACGACCAGATGCAATCCGCCGAAGAGTATCGCCAGCTAATCATCGCCTACCAGAACGGCGCGCCGATTCGTCTTGGCGATGTCGCAACCGTAGAGCAAGGTGCAGAAAACAGCTGGCTTGGCGCATGGGCGAACAAAGAACAGGCCATTGTGATGAATGTTCAGCGCCAGCCCGGTGCTAACATTATCTCCACCGCCGACAGCATCCGGCAGATGCTGCCACAGCTCACCGAGAGTCTGCCGAAATCGGTGAAGGTAACAGTGCTTTCCGATCGCACCACCAATATCCGCGCATCGGTCAACGATACCCAGTTTGAATTGATGATGGCTATCGCGCTGGTAGTCATGATTATCTACCTGTTTTTGCGCAATATTCCGGCGACCATCATTCCCGGCTTCGCAGTGCCGCTGTCGTTAATCGGCACCTTCGCGGTCATGGTGTTTCTCGATTTTTCAATCAATAACCTGACGCTGATGGCGTTAACTATCGCCACCGGGTTCGTGGTCGATGACGCCATCGTGGTGATCGAAAATATTTCCCGCTATATCGAAAAAGGCGAAAAACCGTTGGCGGCGGCGCTCAAGGGCGCAGGTGAAATCGGCTTTACCATTATCTCGCTGACCTTCTCGCTGATTGCGGTGTTGATCCCACTGCTGTTTATGGGCGATATCGTCGGGCGACTGTTCCGCGAATTTGCTATTACCCTGGCGGTAGCGATTTTGATCTCAGCGGTGGTGTCGCTGACCCTGACACCGATGATGTGCGCGCGGATGCTCAGCCAGGAGTCGTTGCGTAAACAGAACCGCTTCTCCCGTGCCTCGGAAAAAATGTTCGACAGGATAATCGCCGCCTATGGTCGTGGACTGGCGAAAGTACTGAATCATCCGTGGCTGACCTTAAGCGTGGCACTCAGCACGCTGCTGCTTAGCGTGCTGCTGTGGGTGTTCATTCCGAAAGGTTTCTTCCCGGTACAGGACAACGGCATTATTCAGGGCACTTTGCAGGCACCGCAATCCAGCTCCTTTGCCAATATGGCCCAGCGACAACGCCAGGTCGCGGACGTGATTTTGCAGGATCCGGCAGTGCAAAGCCTGACCTCATTTGTTGGCGTTGATGGCACTAACCCGTCGCTGAACAGTGCGCGTTTGCAGATCAACCTCAAACCGTTGGATGAACGTGATGATCGGGTGCAAAAAGTCATCGCCCGTCTGCAAACGGCGGTAGATAAAGTGCCGGGCGTCGATCTCTTCCTGCAACCAACGCAGGATCTGACTATTGATACTCAGGTCAGCCGCACCCAGTACCAGTTTACCTTGCAGGCCACGTCACTGGATGCGCTCAGTACCTGGGTGCCACAGTTGATGGAAAAACTCCAGCAGCTGCCACAGCTATCTGATGTCTCCAGCGACTGGCAGGACAAAGGGCTGGTGGCGTATGTCAATGTTGATCGCGACAGCGCCAGCCGTCTGGGGATCAGCATGGCGGACGTCGATAACGCCCTGTACAACGCGTTTGGTCAGCGGCTGATTTCCACTATTTATACTCAGGCCAACCAGTATCGCGTGGTGCTGGAGCACAACACCGAAAATACCCCAGGGCTTGCGGCGCTAGATACCATTCGCCTGACCAGCAGCGACGGCGGCGTGGTGCCGTTAAGCTCAATTGCCAAAGTTGAACAGCGTTTTGCGCCGCTTTCCATCAACCATCTGGATCAGTTCCCGGTAACGACCATCTCTTTTAACGTGCCAGATAACTATTCGCTGGGCGATGCGGTGCAGGCGATTATGGACACCGAAAAGACGCTGAATCTGCCGGTGGATATCACCACGCAGTTCCAGGGCAGCACCCTCGCCTTCCAGTCGGCGCTGGGCAGCACTGTCTGGCTGATTGTCGCGGCGGTGGTGGCGATGTATATAGTGCTCGGCATTCTGTACGAGAGCTTTATTCACCCGATCACCATTCTCTCGACGCTACCCACGGCAGGTGTTGGCGCCCTGCTGGCGTTAATGATTGCCGGTAGCGAACTGGATGTGATTGCGATTATCGGCATTATTTTGCTGATCGGTATCGTGAAGAAGAACGCCATCATGATGATCGACTTCGCGCTGGCTGCTGAGCGCGAGCAAGGCATGTCGCCGCGCGATGCAATCTACCAGGCTTGTCTGTTGCGTTTTCGTCCGATCCTGATGACCACCCTGGCGGCTCTGCTTGGCGCGCTGCCGCTGATGTTGAGTACCGGGGTCGGCGCGGAACTGCGTCGTCCGTTAGGTATCGGCATGGTCGGCGGCCTGATTGTCAGCCAGGTGCTGACGCTGTTCACCACGCCGGTGATTTATCTGCTGTTTGACCGCCTGGCATTGTGGACCAAAAGTCGCTTTGCCCGTCATGAAGAGGAGGCGTAAGTGAAGTTTTTTGCCCTCTTCATTTACCGCCCGGTGGCGACGATTTTACTGTCGGTCGCCATTACCCTGTGCGGCATACTGGGCTTCCGTATGCTGCCGGTCGCCCCGCTGCCGCAGGTCGATTTTCCGGTGATTATGGTCAGCGCCTCGCTGCCCGGTGCGTCGCCGGAGACAATGGCGTCTTCCGTTGCCACGCCGCTGGAGCGCTCACTTGGGCGCATTGCCGGGGTTAGTGAAATGACCTCCAGCAGTTCGCTCGGCAGCACGCGCATTATTTTGCAGTTTGATTTTGACCGGGATATCAACGGCGCAGCGCGTGATGTGCAGGCGACGATCAACGCCGCACAAAGTTTGCTGCCCAGTGGGATGCCCAGCCGTCCGACCTATCGCAAAGCGAACCCGTCGGATGCGCCAATTATGATCCTCACGCTGACATCCGATACTTATTCGCAGGGTGAACTGTACGATTTCGCCTCGACGCAGCTGGCTCCGACGATTTCGCAAATCGACGGTGTTGGTGATGTCGATGTCGGAGGCAGCTCACTGCCCGCCGTACGCGTCGGGCTGAATCCGCAGGCGCTGTTTAATCAGGGCGTCTCGCTGGACGACGTACGCACTGCCATCAGCAATGCCAACGTGCGTAAACCGCAGGGGGCGCTGGAAGATGGCACTCACCGCTGGCAGATCCAGACCAATGATGAGCTAAAAACCGCCGCCGAATATCAGCCGCTGATTATTCATTACAACAACGGCGGCGCGGTTCGTCTGGGCGATGTGGCGACAGTGACCGACTCTGTACAGGATGTACGTAACGCCGGGATGACCAATGCCAAACCGGCTATTTTGCTGATGATCCGCAAGCTGCCGGAAGCCAATATTATCCAGACGGTTGACAGCATCCGGGCAAAATTACCGGAGTTGCAGGAAACCATTCCGGCGGCGATTGATCTGCAAATTGCTCAGGATCGCTCCCCCACCATTCGCGCCTCGCTGGAAGAAGTCGAGCAAACGCTGATTATCTCGGTGGCGCTGGTGATTCTGGTGGTGTTTTTATTCCTGCGCTCGGGTCGCGCAACTATTATTCCCGCCGTTGCGGTGCCGGTTTCGCTGATTGGTACGTTTGCGGCGATGTACCTGTGCGGTTTCAGTCTCAATAATCTTTCGTTAATGGCGCTCACCATCGCTACTGGTTTCGTGGTGGATGACGCCATCGTGGTGCTGGAAAACATTGCCCGTCATCTGGAAGCGGGAATGAAACCGTTGCAAGCCGCACTGCAAGGTACTCGCGAAGTCGGTTTTACGGTGCTGTCGATGAGTCTGTCACTGGTGGCGGTGTTCCTGCCGCTGCTGTTGATGGGCGGATTGCCGGGCCGACTGTTACGCGAATTTGCCGTGACGCTTTCTGTCGCCATTGGTATATCGTTGCTGGTTTCTCTGACATTAACGCCAATGATGTGTGGCTGGATGCTGAAAGCCAGCAAGCCGCGCGAGCAAAAGCGACTGCGTGGTTTTGGTCGCATGTTGGTAGCCCTGCAACAAGGCTACGGCAAGTCACTGAAATGGGTGCTCAATCATACCCGTCTGGTGGGCGTGGTGCTGCTTGGCACCATTGCGCTGAATATCTGGCTGTATATCTCGATCCCGAAAACCTTCTTCCCGGAGCAGGACACTGGCGTGTTGATGGGCGGGATTCAGGCGGATCAGAGTATTTCGTTTCAGGCGATGCGCGGTAAGTTGCAGGATTTCATGAAAATTATCCGTGACGATCCGGCAGTGGATAATGTCACCGGCTTTACAGGCGGTTCGCGAGTGAACAGCGGGATGATGTTTATCACCCTCAAGCCACGCGACGAACGCAGCGAAACGGCGCAGCAAATTATCGACCGTCTGCGCGTAAAACTGGCGAAAGAACCGGGGGCGAATCTGTTCCTGATGGCGGTACAGGATATTCGCGTTGGTGGGCGTCAGTCGAACGCCAGCTACCAGTACACGTTGTTATCCGACGACCTGGCGGCACTGCGCGAATGGGAGCCGAAAATCCGCAAAAAACTGGCGACGTTGCCGGAACTGGCGGACGTGAACTCCGATCAGCAGGATAACGGCGCGGAGATGAATCTGGTTTACGACCGCGACACCATGGCACGGCTGGGAATCGACGTACAAGCCGCCAACAGTCTGTTAAATAACGCCTTCGGTCAGCGGCAAATCTCGACCATTTACCAGCCGATGAACCAGTATAAAGTGGTGATGGAAGTGGATCCGCGCTATACCCAGGACATCAGTGCGCTGGAAAAAATGTTCGTTATCAATAACGAAGGCAAAGCGATCCCGCTGTCGTATTTCGCTAAATGGCAACCGGCGAATGCCCCACTATCGGTGAATCATCAGGGATTATCGGCGGCCTCGACCATTTCGTTTAACCTGCCGACCGGAAAATCGCTCTCGGACGCCAGTGCGGCGATCGATCGCGCAATGACCCAGCTTGGTGTGCCTTCGACGGTGCGCGGCAGTTTTGCCGGCACGGCGCAGGTGTTCCAGGAGACGATGAACTCGCAGGTGATCCTGATTATCGCCGCCATCGCCACGGTGTATATCGTGCTGGGTATCCTTTACGAGAGTTACGTACATCCGCTGACGATTCTCTCCACCCTGCCCTCGGCGGGCGTTGGAGCGCTGTTGGCGCTGGAGCTGTTCAATGCCCCGTTCAGCCTAATCGCCCTGATAGGGATCATGCTATTAATCGGCATTGTGAAGAAAAACGCCATTATGATGGTCGATTTTGCGCTTGAAGCCCAACGGCACGGTAACCTGACGCCGCAGGAAGCTATTTTCCAGGCCTGTCTGCTGCGTTTTCGCCCGATTATGATGACTACCCTGGCGGCGCTGTTTGGTGCGCTGCCGCTGGTATTGTCGGGCGGCGACGGATCGGAGTTGCGCCAACCCCTGGGGATCACCATTGTCGGCGGTCTGGTAATGAGCCAGCTCCTGACGCTGTATACCACGCCGGTGGTGTATCTCTTTTTCGACCGTCTGCGGCTGCGTTTTTCGCGTAAACCTAAACAAACGGTAACCGAGTAAATGACAGATCTTCCCGACAGCACCCGCTGGCAATTGTGGATTGTGGCTTTCGGCTTCTTTATGCAGTCGCTGGACACCACCATCGTAAACACCGCCCTTCCCTCAATGGCGCAAAGCCTCGGGGAAAGTCCGTTGCATATGCACATGGTCATTGTCTCTTATGTGCTGACCGTGGCGGTGATGCTGCCCGCCAGCGGCTGGCTGGCGGACAAAGTCGGCGTGCGCAATATTTTCTTTACCGCCATCGTGCTGTTTACTCTCGGTTCACTGTTTTGCGCGCTTTCCGGCACGCTGAACGAACTGTTGCTGGCACGCGCGTTACAGGGCGTTGGCGCGCGATGATGGTGCCGGTCGGCAGATTGACGGTGATGAAAATCGTACCGCGCGAGCAATATATGGCGGCGATGACCTTTGTCACGTTACCCGGTCAGGTCGGTCCGCTGCTCGGTCCGGCGCTCGGCGGTCTGCTGGTGGAGTACGCGTCGTGTCACTGGATCTTTTTGATCAACATTCCGGTGGGGATTATCGGTGCGATCGCCACATTGCTGTTAATGCCGAACTACACCATGCAGACGCGGCGCTTTGATCTTTCCGGCTTTTTATTGCTGGCGGTTGGCATGGCGGTATTAACCCTGGCGCTGGACGGCAGTAAAGGTACAGGTTTATCGCCGCTGGCGATTGCTGGCCTGGTCGCAGTTGGTGTGGTGGCACTGGTGCTTTATCTGCTGCACGCCAGAAATAACAACCGCGCTCTTTTCAGTCTGAAACTGTTCCGCACTCGTACCTTTTCGCTGGGCCTGGCGGGGAGCTTTGCCGGACGTATTGGCAGTGGCATGTTGCCCTTTATTACACCGGTTTTCCTGCAAATTGGCCTCGGTTTCTCGCCGTTTCATGCCGGACTGATGATGATCCCGATGGTGCTTGGCAGCATGGGAATGAAGCGAATTGTTGTACAGGTGGTGAATCGCTTTGGTTATCGTCGGGTACTGGTAGCGACCACGCTGGGTCTGTCGCTGGTCACCCTGTTGTTTATGACTACCGCTCTGCTGGGCTGGTACTACGTTTTGCCGTTCGTCCTGTTTTTACAAGGGATGGTCAACTCGACGCGTTTCTCCTCCATGAACACCCTGACGCTGAAAGATCTCCCGGACAATCTGGCGAGCAGCGGAAACAGCCTGCTGTCGATGATTATGCAATTGTCGATGAGTATCGGCGTCACCATCGCCGGGCTGTTGCTGGGACTTTTTGGTTCGCAGCATGTCAGCGTCGACAGCGGCACCACACAAACCGTCTTTATGTACACCTGGCTTAGCATGGCGTTTATCATCGCCCTTCCGGCGTTCATCTTTGCCAGAGTGCCGAACGATACGCATCAAAATGTAGCTATTTCGCGGCGAAAAAGGAGCGCGCAATGAAGTTCTGGCGACCTGGTATTACCGGCAAACTGTTTCTGGCGATTTTCGCCACCTGCATTGTCTTGCTGAGCAGTATGCACTGGGCGGTGCGTATCAGTTTTGAGCGTGGCTTTATTGATTACATCAAGCATGGTAATGAACAGCGATTACAACTGTTAAGTGATGCGCTTGGCGAGCAGTATGCGCAGCATGGCAACTGGCGCTTCCTGCGCAACAATGATCGCTTTGTCTTTCAGATCCTGCGTTCATTTGAACACGATAATTCGGAAGATAAACCCGGCCCGGGTATGCCACCGCACGGCTGGCGTACCCAGTTCTGGGTGGTTGATCAAAACAACAAAGTGCTGGTTGGTCCGCGAGCGCCGATTCCACCTGACGGTACACGGCGACCCATTCTGGTCAACGGTGCGGAAGTGGGCGCGGTGATCTCCTCCCCCGTTGAGCGGTTAACGCGCAATACTGATATCAATTTCGATAAACAACAGCGGCAAACCAGCTGGTTGATTGTCGCTCTGGCAACGTTACTCGCGGCGCTCGCCACCTTTCTGCTGGCGCGTGGTCTGTTGGCCCCGGTCAAACGGCTGGTGGACGGCACGCACAAACTGGCGGCGGGCGATTTCACTACCCGCGTAACGCCCACCAGTGAAGATGAACTAGGCAAACTGGCGCAAGACTTCAACCAGCTCGCCAGCACGCTGGAGAAAAACCAGCAAATGCGGCGCGATTTTATGGCCGATATTTCTCACGAACTGCGTACGCCATTAGCGGTGCTGCGCGGTGAACTGGAAGCCATTCAGGATGGCGTGCGTAAATTCACGCCGGAGACGGTGGCGTCTTTACAGGCGGAGGTCGGTACACTGACCAAACTGGTTGACGATCTCCATCAGTTGTCGATGTCTGATGAAGGCGCTCTCGCCTATCAAAAAGCACCGGTAGATTTGATCCCACTGCTGGAAGTGGCGGGCGGCGCATTTCGCGAACGATTCGCCAGCCGTGGCCTGAAACTGCAATTTTCCCTGCCAGACAGTATCACCGTATTTGGCGATCGCGACCGTTTAATGCAGTTATTCAATAACTTACTTGAAAACAGCCTGCGCTACACTGACAGCGGCGGCAGCCTGAAAATCTCTGCCGAGCAGCACGACAAAACGGTGCGCCTGACCTTTGCCGACAGCGCGCCGGGCGTCAGTGACGATCAGCTACAAAAATTGTTTGAACGTTTTTATCGCACCGAAGGTTCCCGGAACCGCGCCAGCGGCGGTTCCGGGCTGGGGCTGGCGATTTGCCTGAACATTGTTGAAGCACATAATGGCCGCATTATTGCTGCCCATTCGCCTTTTGGCGGGGTAAGCATTACAGTAGAGTTACCGCTGGAACGGGATTTACAGAGAGAAGTATGACCGAGTTACCAATCGACGAAAACACACCGCGTATTTTGATCGTGGAAGATGAACCGAAGCTGGGGCAGTTGCTCATTGATTATCTGCGTGCTGCGAGCTATGCGCCGACGCTTATCAGCCACGGCGATCAGGTACTGCCGTATGTGCGCCAGACACCACCGGATCTGATCCTGTTGGATCTGATGCTCCCTGGCACCGATGGCTTGACGCTGTGCCGGGAAATTCGTCGTTTTTCTGACATTCCTATCGTGATGGTGACAGCAAAAATCGAAGAGATCGACCGCCTGCTGGGGCTGGAGATTGGCGCAGATGACTACATCTGCAAGCCGTACAGCCCACGGGAAGTGGTAGCGCGCGTCAAAACCATTTTGCGCCGTTGCAAACCGCAGCGCGAATTGCAGCAACAGGATGCTGAAAGTCCGTTGATTATCGACGAAGGTCGTTTTCAGGCTTCATGGCGCGGTAAAATGCTTGACCTGACGCCTGCGGAATTTCGTCTGCTGAAAACGCTCTCTCACGAACCAGGAAAAGTGTTCTCCCGCGAGCAATTGCTCAATCATCTTTATGACGACTACCGCGTAGTAACCGACCGCACCATCGACAGCCACATTAAAAACCTGCGCC
This sequence comes from Shigella sp. FC1544, assembly GCF_001722145.1. Taxonomy (NCBI): domain Bacteria; kingdom Pseudomonadati; phylum Pseudomonadota; class Gammaproteobacteria; order Enterobacterales; family Enterobacteriaceae; genus Shigella; species Shigella sp. FC1544. The sequence continues at coordinate 16,330 of NZ_MECT01000288.1, read as the reverse complement.
GCAAGCTGGAATCTCTCGACGCCGAACAGTCATTTATCCGCGCCGTTTATGGCGTCGGTTACCGCTGGGAAGCCGACGCCTGCCGCATCGTTTAGTTTTAGCGACATTATTTTGTTAGCCGGAGATGGCGTTCAGACCCGATCCGGCAACATTATCCCACGCATGGTCAGCAAACTGACATTATCTCTCCGCCCTGGCAGGCATCAGAAAATCGCTCATACTTTAATCGGTAAACAGCACCTTTAGATGCTGTTTTCGATACACTATTTCAATCAAGGAGTCATTATGGCTGGTTGGTTTGAACTCAGTAAGAGCAGTGATAATCAGTTCCGGTTTGTGCTAAAAGCGGGCAATGGTGAGACTATCCTCACCAGCGAGCTGTATACCTCAAAAGCCTCTGCGGAAAAGGGCATCGCGTCGGTGCGTAGCAACAGCCCGCAAGAAGAACGCTATGAGAAAAAAACGGCAAGTAACGGCAAATTCTATTTCAATCTGAAAGCCGCTAATCATCAAATTATCGGCTCCAGCCAGATGTACGCCACCGCGCAATCTCGTGAAACCGGAATTGCCTCCGTTAAAGCCAATGGCACAAGCCAGACGGTGAAAGACAATACGTAATTACGATGCCGGGCGTGGGTTGTTGGCGTCCGGCGCTTTACCAGATCCCCCCACAGCGCTACAATGCCCGCCCTTAAAGTGGGGGCACTCCCCTAACCGCTTCATCAGGTGAAGCGGATCTGACCTGTCATCAGAACGAGAGAATTATGTTTAAACCGGAACTCCTTTCCCCGGCGGGAACGCTGAAAAATATGCGTTACGCTTTCGCTTATGGCGCAGATGCTGTTTATGCGGGCCAGCCGCGTTACTCCCTGCGTGTGCGCAACAACGAATTCAACCACGAAAATCTTCAGCTCGGCATCAATGAAGCCCACGCGCTGGGGAAAAAGTTTTATGTCGTGGTCAACATTGCACCGCACAACGCCAAGCTGAAAACCTTTATCCGTGACCTGAAACCGGTGGTGGAAATGGGGCCGGATGCGCTGATTATGTCCGATCCAGGGCTGATTATGCTGGTGCGTGAGCACTTCCCTGAAATGCCGATCCACCTCTCGGTGCAGGCTAACGCCGTAAACTGGGCGACGGTGAAATTCTGGCAGCAAATGGGCCTGACCCGCGTGATCCTCTCTCGCGAGCTGTCGCTGGAAGAGATTGAAGAGATCCGCAATCAGGTGCCGGATATGGAGATCGAGATCTTCGTTCACGGTGCGCTGTGCATGGCCTACTCCGGTCGCTGCCTGCTCTCTGGCTATATCAACAAGCGCGATCCGAACCAGGGTACCTGCACCAACGCCTGCCGCTGGGAGTACAACGTCCAGGAAGGGAAAGAAGATGACGTTGGCAACATCGTACACAAGTACGAGCCGATTCCGGTGCAAAATGTTGAGCCGACGCTGGGTATCGGCGCGCCAACCGACAAAGTGTTTATGATCGAAGAAGCCCAGCGTCCGGGCGAGTATATGACCGCGTTTGAAGATGAGCACGGCACTTACATCATGAACTCGAAAGATCTGCGCGCCATCGCCCATGTAGAACGCCTGACCAAAATGGGCGTGCATTCGCTGAAAATCGAAGGCCGTACTAAATCTTTCTACTATTGCGCACGCACCGCACAGGTTTACCGTAAAGCTATCGATGACGCCGCTGCGGGCAAACCGTTCGATACCAGCCTGCTGGAAACTCTGGAAGGTCTGGCGCATCGTGGCTATACCGAAGGTTTCCTGCGTCGTCATACTCACGACGATTATCAGAACTACGAATACGGTTATTCAGTTTCTGACCGCCAGCAGTTTGTTGGTGAGTTTACCGGTGAGCGCAAGGGGGACCTCGCGGCGGTAGCGGTGAAAAATAAATTCTCCGTTGGCGACAGCCTTGAGCTGATGACGCCGCAAGGCAACATTAACTTTACCCTTGAGCACATGGAAAACGCCAAAGGTGAAGCGATGCCGGTCGCACCAGGCGATGGTTATACTGTGTGGCTCCCGGTCCCGCAGGATCTTGAGCTCAATTACGCTCTGCTGATGCGTAATTTCTCCGGGGAAACCACGCGTAACCCACACGGTAAGTGATTAATTTCGATTATTTTTCCCGTATGGAAAATTCTTAGAAACCGATCACATACAGCTGCATTTATTAAGGTTATCATCCGTTTCGCTGAAAAACATAACCCATAAAATGCTAGCTGTACCAGGAACCACCTCCTTAGCCTGTGTAATCTCCCTTACACGGGCTTATTTTTTTATGCATAAGCCCTATCTCTGGTAACCGTCTTCCATTGACCACATCGATAGAATCCTCCTTCATAGCACGATGCCTTTCACTTATCGGCATCGTGCTCCCACAGGTTCCGGCTACGCACAGCCAGAACGCGCATATTTGACGCTTACCAAAAAATATTCTCACTCTCCACATTTGAATGTCAGACGAGCGACACCATGTAATCCTACACCTTCTGTCTTCAGCTCAACTATTTGCATTTTTTTGCCCTGAGTAACACAGAAATGAGTTGCATCATTTTTTACTATATTTTCTGCACCAGATATTCTACCCCTGGCTAAAGAAGCTTCGGCTTCGGTGTAGTATTGGTTATCGAGTTTACGCTGAATATTACTTTTATATGCAAGACCAAATTTACCGATACTTGTCTCATCATTATGCACAGCACAACCAGACATAATAAAAATACTAATTAATGATATAGCAGCTATCTTTTTCATCTCACCTTCCCCCATTAAATACCAACGACACTCTCTAGTGTTTAAATATAATAATGGCATGATTATTATAATTGAATAGGATTATAATAAATGTTCTGTACAACATTTCCTACATAAGTAGGAATTACGGACATTGAGGCCCTTCAGGGTAACTCCATGGGGGCTTTAATATATTATATTGAAGATGCCACTGTTTAGTTGAATATTAGGTATATGCTCTTTTTTGAAATTTATCGGTGGCAGCCGTTAGTATTCGCTGTCCCCATTGCAAGCTCCTGGTGGTAACCACTGAATCCTCCATACTTGAACTGACTTTTTATCCTCCGACTTTCATCCTGTTCTGACTCCACCTTTTGTTTTCTGCTCTACACTATCTACAGACCAATCATAAAGGCACATACGATCATGGCAGAATTTCCCGCCAGCTTACTGATTCTTAATGGCAAAAGTACTGACAATCTACCCTTGCGCGAAGCAATTATGCTGTTGCGTGAGGAAGGAATGACGATCCATGTGCGGGTCACCTGGGAGAAAGGCGATGCCGCACGATATGTAGAGGAGGCCCGGAAGTTGGGCGTCGCAACGGTGATTGCCGGTGGTGGCGATGGCACCATTAATGAAGTTTCTACGGCGTTGATTCAGTGTGAGGGGGATGACATACCCGCGCTGGGAATTTTGCCATTAGGAACCGCCAATGATTTTGCCACCAGTGTAGGGATTCCTGAGGTACTGGATAAGGCGCTGAAACTGGCAATTGCCGGTAACGCCATTGCGATAGATATGGCGCAGGTCAACAAACAAACCTGTTTTATTAATATGGCGACAGGCGGATTTGGGACGCGTATTACCACAGAAACGCCGGAAAAATTAAAAGCCGCGCTGGGTGGCGTCTCTTACATCATTCATGGCTTAATGCGCATGGATACTCTGCAACCGGACCGTTGTGAAATCCGCGGTGAAAACTTTCACTGGCAAGGTGACGCCCTGGTCATTAGTATTGGTAACGGGCGTCAGGCCGGTGGCGGTCAGCAATTGTGTCCGAACGCGTTAATTAACGATGGCTTGCTGCAACTGCGCATTTTTACCGGCGATGAAATTCTTCCAGCTCTCGTATCAACCTTAAAATCTGACGAAGATAACCCGAATATTATCGAAGGCGCTTCGTCGTGGTTTGATATACAAGCCCCACATGAAATCACTTTTAATCTTGATGGCGAACCGTTGAGCGGACAAAACTTTCATATTGAAATACTTCCGGCGGCGTTGCGTTGTCGATTACCACCGGATTGTCCATTATTGCGTTAATCAAACTATTCTCTCTTGAACCAGGGAGAATCCGTAATGCCGGATGCGGTGTAAATACCTTATCCGGCATACAGAACAATACTACACCGTAATTAATTTCACCCGTGTCTTCTGCAATGCCAGTTTATCCACATCAGACACAGCATCATCGGTAATAATAATGTCAATTTTTTCGATTGGCAGTACCTGATTAAAACCGCGACGGTTAAATTTCGATGAATCGAGAACGGCAATCACTTTATTAGCGGCTGTGACCATCGCACCGCTAACGGAATAACCCTCATTAAAGGTCGTAATACCATTAACCGCATCAATACCATCAGCACCGACAAACATTAAATCGGCATTAATATCCTGCAGGGAACGTTCAGCAATAGATCCATGCATAGATCGCGTTTTATGGCGGACCGTGCCACCGCAGACGACCAGAGTAATGTCTTTATTTTCGGAAAGGGCAAACGCAGCCGGGAGACTGTTGGTAATCACCGTGATATTTTTGGCGGTCATTAATCCTTCGGCGATAAGCATTGTGGTACTTCCGCTGTCGAGAATAACGGTCATCCCTTCATGGATCATTTTGACTGCCGCCTGCGCTATTCTGTTTTTCGGCGCGCTGGCGAGCTGAAATCGCTCTTTAAACCCGACTTCCTGGGTCTCGGTTTCACTATTACCAGACATTATTTTCGCCGCACCGCCATGAAAGCGCGTAACCACGCCTTTTTGTTCGAGAAAGCGCAAATCGGCACGGATTGTCGCTTCCGAGGCAGCAAATACTCCCGCCAGATCCTGAACAAGCACGGTTCCCTGTTCATTCACTAATTGGATGATCTTATTCCTTCGCTCGAATGAATTCATCGTCATTTACCCATATTCAATTGTGGCTAGTGTAAACGAAGGGGGACCATTGGTGAATGATCTGTTTTGCACAATACCGGGCCAGCATCACGCTGGCCCGCGGTTTCATGGAATGAGCAACACTTTGCCCGGCATGGCATTACGAGCGATGTCACGCACCGCCTGGGTGAAGCTTTCAAAGCTTCCACGGTGAGCGATTAATGGCTCCAGGCTTAACTTACGTTCTGTCAGCAACCGGCTCGCCGTTTCCCACTCCTGCCCCGGCCAAGGGCTGGAATAGTTCATCCAACTGCCGATAACCGTCAGCTCTTTACGCAATATTTTGCCAAACGTTGCCGATGTTAAATGCAGATCCTGATGCAACGTGCCCACCAGCGCCAGTTGGGCATGAGGACCGGCAATCTCTACCGCCAGTTCGACAGTTTGCGGTACGCCAGCCGTCTCGAGGATAAGCTGATTAAAACGCAGTTCGCGTAAAACGCTCTGCATTTGCGGCGCGCTCATTTCGCTACTGTTAAATGTTTGCATCGCACCGAAAGATTTTGCCAGTGCCAGTTTTTCTGAGCTAATGTCGATAGCCGTCACACTCTTTGCTCCCAGCGCGACAGCGCACTGAATAGCCAGCAGGCCAATGGTTCCGGCACCAATAATAATAACGTTTTTATTCTCACAACCTTGCGCTAAATGAAAAGCATGCAGACCAACGGTAATCGGCTCAATAAAAGCCCCATCCTCAATAGGCATATCCGTGGGTAGAGCAAAGACATTTTTTCGCTTAACGACAATATATTCAGCAAATCCACCATCACGCCGCGAGCCAATAAAATCATATTTTGCGCACTGGGAATAAAACCCTTTCAGACACTCTGGACAAGTAAAACAGGGTAATAACAGCACACAGGCAACCGCATCGCCAGGGTGTAAATCATCAACACCGGATCCCACCGCATCAATATAGCCGCTAAATTCATGGCCTAACGTTATTGGATAATAATGTGCACCATTTTTAAATATCCTGGGTAAATCGGAACCACATAAGCCCGAGCTGGCAATTTTTACCCGCACCTCATCCTGATGTTTAATTTCAGGAATGACGCTTTCTGCAACGCGCACGATACCATCAGTATCATTCACCACTGATTTCATAAAAACTCCTGATTGTTAAGGGGGATAACCTCCCCCTCAGGTAAAAATTATTCTGCGAGAACGACTTTCTCTTGTTTAATAAAGCCACGCGCTCTACGCCAGGTCATGAAAATACCGGTCAGATAAATTGCACCGATAATAATGAAACCGGGAATATTTTGCGGGGAGAAAACCTGAATCAGTAACCAGGTAATGGGAGAACCGCCCTGATCCATTGAAGCCACCATACCCCCGGCTTTTAACGCCCCAGCATTAGCCGCCAGTTGGGTGTGCAAACCAATAGTTTGCGTCGCGATCCACAGAGTGATGCTCATGATGATGACACCCGAGATTAAGGTGCGGAACAGATTTCCACGATGCACGGCGACTGCCATCGCCACAAAGAAGCCGATGGTGGCAAGATCGCCAAACGGCAGCACCTGATTACCCGGAACACAAACAGCAATTAAAATGGTGAGCGGGATAAAAATCAGGCTTGCCGATACCACCGCCGTATGCCCCAGCAGTAATGCGGGATCCAGGCCAATCAGGAACTCCTGACCGCCGAACTTCGCCTGTAAACGACTACGGGCCTGCTTAGCGATGGGCGTTAAACCATCCATGATGGGTTTAATCACCCGTGGCATTAGCAGCATCACTGCCGCCGTTTTTACCGCCAGCTGCAATACACCTTTGACATCGTAACCCGCGAGGATGCCGATAATCAGCCCCATCACAAAACCCACGGTGACAGGCTCGCCAAATGGACCAAATTTGCGCTGAATATCGTCGGCGCTAAATTTAATTCGGTTAACGCCTGGGATTTTCTCGATGATAGCATCGACCAGCACCGCAATCGGCCCCATATCAAAACCCATACCGTGGCGTTTTAACATTGCTTCTGTGAAATAAACCAGACCGTAGCCGGTAGCTTCCGGGCGAATAAGACTACCGCCAAATGAAAGGCCCTTACCGGTGAAGACGCAGGCGGTATTGTTGGAGAGCTTTTTCATCATCCCCGCCATAAAGCCGACTTCACGACCACCAACGCCGATATCACCTGCCGGAACGTCGGTATCCGCGCCCAGATGACGATAAAGCTCGGTCATCAGCGCCTGGCAGAAACGCATCACTTCGCTTTCGCTTTTACCTTTCGGGTCAAAATCGCTACCGCCTTTACCACCGCCCATCGGCAGGGTAGTCAGGGCATTTTTGAAGGTTTGTTCGAAGCCGAGGAATTTGAGAATGGAGAGGTTAACTGACGGATGGAAGCGCATACCGCCTTTGTACGGGCCGATGGCTGAGCTGAACTGCACACGCCATGCACGGTTGACCTGTACCTGGTTGCGATCATCAACCCATACCACGCGAAACTGGATCACGCGCTCCGGTTCAACCAGACGCTCCAGTAATGACATCTGGCGATATTTTGGATTTTGTTCAAGAAAAGGCCAGAGTGTGGTCATTACTTCACGAACGGCTTGCGCGAACTCGGTTTGATTCGGGTCGCGCTTTTGGACATGGTTGAGGAATGACTCCAGAGAATATGTCTGATCCATAGATATAAAACCCTTATATATTAATACGATTGTGCTTATGTTGTTTATGTCATGTGCTTTTGCAGTTTTCGACTATACCATCAAGAATGTGACGGTAAGCAAGAAAAAAATGACCCAGGAACGCAAATTAATAACGAGAGTAATCTCATAACCAAATGCGATAACTCAGACGCTAAAGTTTTGCCACCCGGCTACCGTTATCAGTTGCAGAGACAATAACGTTAAGGAGTTCCCTGTGAGTCGAGCATTGTTCGCCGTAGTATTAGCATTTCCATTAATTGCACTGGCTAACCCGCATTATCGTCCGGACGTGGAGGTAAACGTACCGCCAGAAGTGTTCAGTTCAGGCGGGCAGTCAGCGCAGCCCTGTACTCAGTGCTGCGTTTATCAGGATCAAAATTATTCTGAAGGGGCGGTAATTAAAGCCGAAGGAATACTGCTGCAATGCCAGCGGGATGACAAAACCCTTAGCACTAATCCGCTGCTCTGGCGGCGCGTAAAGCCATAAACGCCTCTAATAGTGGAATGTCAGTAGGGGCCAGCGGATATTGCAGCGCCTCTTCAGGTGAGCACCAGACCAGCGCCTGATGTTCATGTGCCTGTAACGTCCCGTGGAAGTCGGGTACGTGCCAGGCATGAAGATGGATAATCCGGCCCGAAACTTCTCGCTGATGGCTGGCAACATACTCACCCACAGTTGCTTCGATGCCCAATTCTTCGTTTAACTCACGCACCAGTGCCTGCTGCTGGCTTTCATCCAGCTCGACTTTACCACCGGCAAACTCCCATAATCCCGCCTGATCGCTCTGGGCGGGGCGTTGCGCGAGTAAAATTTTGCCATCACGTTCAATGATGGCGGCAACAACTTCAATCATTTTCATAAATTACACACGGGCAGATAAGCGAAAAATGCCATAATATCCGCACTGTTGCTCAATCAGAAAGGCTTTATATTTAAGGAGTGCCTGTGCTAGACCGCCATCTTCATCCCCGGATTAAACCGTTGTTGCATCAGTGCGTGCGGGTTCTTGATAAACCGGGCATTACGCCAGATGGTTTAACATTAGTGGGATTTGCCATCGGCGTGCTGGCTCTGCCGTTTCTGGCGCTGGGCTGGTATCTGGCGGCGCTAGTCGTCATTTTGTTGAACAGGCTGCTTGATGGTCTGGACGGTGCGCTGGCGCGGCGCAGAGAGCTTACCGACGCGGGCGGCTTTCTTGATATTTCTCTCGATTTTCTCTTTTACGCGCTGGTGCCGTTTGGCTTTATTCTTGCTGCACCGGAGCAAAATGCGCTGGCAGGCGGCTGGTTGTTGTTTGCGTTTATCAGCACGGGCAGCAGTTTTCTCGCCTTTGCTGCACTGGCAGCAAAACATCAGATTGATAACCCCGGTTATGCACATAAGTCGTTTTACTATCTGGGGGGATTAACCGAAGGCACAGAAACGATCTTACTGTTTGTGCTGGGATGTTTATTCCCTGCATGGTTTGCGTGGATCTTCGGTGCGTTGTGCTGGATGACGACCTTTACGCGGGTGTGGAGTGGGTATCTGACGCTGAAGTCGCTCCAGCGTCAGTAATTGCAATGTTATTTGCTACTGTCCGGGCCGCGTTCACCGGTTGCTACCGGATTTTTTGGATCGCTGCTCCATTCGTACCAGCCGCCGTCATACACGGAAACATTCTTCCAACCCATGGCGCGTGCGTACATAAAGGTTTCGGACGCGCGCCAGCCGGTGCCGCAGTAGAATGAAACTTGCTGCTCTGGTTTGATATTCCACGCTTTCCACATAGCGGTAATATCATCGGCGCTGCGCATGGTGCCATCCGGGTTATGAAAATCTTCCATATGCGTCGAGTCGCTACCAGCGTGTCCCCAACGTGCTCCGGCTATTTCACCTTTTGGTTTAATATAGCTGTAACCGCTGGTCGTACCGATAAATTCTGGCCACGAACGAATGCTCACCAGCGATGCATCCTGGCGATGCAGCAGTCCACGGGCCTGTTCCATATCGAGCATCAACTGCGGTTGTGCCGGGATCTTCACGCCGAAATCCGGTTCCGCTTTCACTTTCGGTGGCGTTCCTCGCTCAACAGGCAGTCCCGCGTCGGACCAGGTTTGCCAGCCGCCATCCAGCAGACGCACATCTTTCACGCCTGCGTAGAGCATAATTTGCGCCACACGCGCTCCAGCGTATACGTCACGCCCGTACAGAATGACCGTGGTGTCATGGCGAATGCCGTGTTTTGCCAGCATCGCTTTTAGTTGTTCATCAGAAACTTTGTTCCACAGCGGTTCGCTTTCCACTTCGTTGGTATCGATGTAGTCAGCACCGGGAATATGGCTGATAAGGTAAAGCTTAGGAGCGCCCTAGGCCGCTTCAATGACTTTCCAGTCACCGGCAGGTTTCGCCGTAACCTCTTTACCTTGTTGCAGGTCGTGCAGCCATTGCGGATAAACCAGCTGCTCAAAGTGCGGCAGTTTTTGTAGACGGGAAGGTTCGCTTAGCGCGTCACTCAGAATGGAGATATGCGTAAAACCTGCTTTTTGCAGTCGCGTTTTGACGGCGTCGACATCTTTGTCATTACCGTACAGCGCCACCGGGGCATCGGCTTTCAGGTTATGTTGCTTGATCCACGCGTTGAGCTGTTCGGTGCTCATTTTGTCGAGCCAGCTGGCAGAGAGGTTTAAGGCGGCAGGTTCATGACCAGAAGGGCCATTTAAGGTTTGTGGCCAGCCGTTATAAAACGCGCTGGGGCGAGTATCTATCGCTTTGCCATTTTGTTGTTGAAGCTGGTCAAGTGTAAGAGGCTTCGCCAGTTCAGCGGCCCACGAAGAAGCGCAAGCCAGCCCTAAAGCCATTGCCAGCGCGGTCATTTGAGAAACACGTTTCATCGAAAATCCCGACATTGTAGTTTTGAGTGCGCCATTCTGAACTGACGCATTGAGAAAAACTTTGCGTTATCGCAGTTTGTTGTAATTTTCTGACCACTGCGCCATATCCAGAACAGAACTATCAGCAGGAACATCCTGGAGATCGTGCGTTACCTGAACGACGGGGATCGCCAGTTCGCGAACTTCGCTGAACACCCACTGGCGAAAATTATCGCGCAGAGCCACATCAAGACGGCTGAATGGCTCATCCAGGAGTAACGCTTTTGGCTGAGCGAGAAGGGCGCGCAGCAGGGCCACCCGCGCTCGCTGACCGCCTGATAATGTCGCAGGGTCCTGGTGATAAGTTTCAGCCAGTCCCGCTCGATCAAGCGCGTCTTTCACGGCATTGCGCCTGGCAGTCCCCTTGAGCGTCGACGGTAGCGCCAGCAGTAAATTTTGCCCGACGCTGAACTGGTCAAATAACAGTGCATCCTGGAAAAGAATGCCAATCTGACGCTGTGCGGTGGGTAGCATGTCAATCCGTTGCTCATTGAGCCATAGCTCACCTGTACAAGAAAACTGTCCAGCCAGTGCACCAATCATCCATGAAAACAGAGTGGATTTTCCACAGCCAGACGGCCCCATTAACGTGACGATGTCACCTTTATCAACCGTAAAGTTAACGTTTGTCAGCAAGCGGCTTTCTGGTAAACGTAGCGAAACATTTTTCACGCAGAGCATTAGCGGAGTCCTTGTCTGACATAACCTACCCATTTTGCGACTAACGCGGTCAGGGCAAAAATAATAAGCGGTAACAACAGTTGCCATAAAGCCTGGGCGGCGAGAATACCGTTGCTGCCGCCGCTGCTTAATGCCACCGCCTCAGTGGTGAGCGTCGGAAAACGCCCCGCGCCCAGCCACAGCGTCGGCATATACTGCGCAATACTGACTGAAAATCCCACCGCGAAGGCAATCAGCACAGGGCGCAACATGAGTGGGCATTTCACGTAAAAGAAGATTTTGGCCCGCGACCAGCCCAGTGTTTGCGCAATCAAAATTAACCGTGAATCAATGCGCTGCCAGGCGGGTTGCAGGATAAACAGCATCCACGGCATTACCCACAGCAGATGCCCCCAGACCACCGCCGTCCAGCTTCCATCCAGGTTCAGCCATAGCGCCAGCGTGTACTGGCCCGCCACCAGTGGCAGAGCGGGCAATAGAATGGGCAACCATAGCCACAACTGGCGATGCTGTGGCCCCCATTCCAGCCACAGCAGTAACAGGAGCAAAGCGATGAATGTTGCTACCAGCCCCATTGTCAGACTGTTGATGAGTGCTTCACTATTGATCGTCGACTGATCCGCGAGGATCGCCAGCAGAACCACACACAGCACACCGGTTAAGGGTAAAAAACTCGCCAGCGTAGTGCCTGGTAATAAAGGTGTGGCAGGCATTGCGAATGCCATCTACGCGGGGAATAGTGCGCCGCCAGCTGCGCCATAGCAGATAGCTCAGCAAAACGTAGGCGGCGAGTAACAGCATCAGCAGCAGACTGGCGAGTGCGCCTTTCGTTTGTTGATCCGCGTCGCCCTGAGTTAACCACTGCCAGCTAATTACTGCCAGCGTCGGTGGATTACCTGGCCCAAGAATAATCGCCACATCCACGACCGAAAGCGACTAGGCAACAATCGCCAGCATCGCCATTGCCAGCGAAGGCGCGACGGAGGGCAACAGCAGCCAGTTCAGGCATTGCCAGCGGCTGTAGCCCAGCGAATCCAGCACAATGACCTGCTGCAACAGCCGTTTTTCGCTCAATACTGCCGCTAAGATCCACAGCAGAAATGCGCTTTCTTTCACTGCAAGGGTGAGGCCCAGACCGATGCCAAATCGGTCCATTGGCGGAGTGAAATACGGGAAATAGTCATATAGCAGCCCTCCGTCAGCAAAGAGCAGCAGGGCGCTGGTGGCAAAAGCCACATGGGGAATGGCGAGCAGCCACGGCAGACGGGCGCACATACGCTGCCATTTCGGCCCAGGCCATAGCGCCACAATCACCAGCAGGGCAATCAACAATGCCCCGACCGCCGCGATGGTTGTCGACACCAGCGTTGCCAGTAATGCATGCGGTAACTGTGGATCGGCAAATAACGCCTGCCAGTGTGTCAACGACAACGCAGGCGATATCAGCGTGAGAGCTGCCGGGATCAGCGGTGCATAAATCACCGCCACCATCGCCCACAGCAAAAAGATTAATGCGTACCGTAACGGCGTAACCATTCTTGTTCCAGTGCATTCACCCATCCTGCGTGCGGTTCAGCCAGTACCGGCGGCAGATCCTGCGGCATTCTTGATTGCAATATTTCGCGCTGCCCGTCAGGCAGTTTTTGCGGATCGAGAACAGAAGGATCGCCCCAGACAACGGGATCTGCTTTACGCAGTTGCGCATCGGGTGAGAGCAGAAAATTGGCAACTACCTTCGCCGCAGCACTGGCATTCGCGTTGGCTGGAATGGTGACGAAATGCACGTTGCCAATCATCCCCTCGCGAAAGCCAAAACTGTAACTGCTTGCCGGCAAATCGCCGCTGGCGATTTTTTGCTGCGCATGCGCGGGGTTAAAGGTCAGCGACAGGCGCAATGTGCCGGCTTTCAGCAGAGCATCCATCCGCGCGGGCGAAGGCGGGAAATCCTTTCCTTCGCGCCACAAATACGGATGCAGTGCATCAAGATATTGCCACAAGGGCGCAGTGACACGGGCGAAAGTCGCATCGTCCGGCGCTTCTTTTAATGCGGCGGGATCTGGTGTCAGCATAATCAGCAACTGTTCAAGAAACGCCGTGCCGGTAAAGTCCGGTGGGCGCGGATAAGTAACCGTGTCGGGATTGGCTTTAGCAAACTCCAGTAAGGCTTGCGGCGTTTGTGGTGGCTGTGGCGTAACATCGCGGCGGGCGATAAACGTCAGTTGTGCGCCGCCCTAGGGCGATTCCGCACCTTGTGTCGGCACTGAAAAATCTTCCCGCACCGGCAGCTGTGTGTCGACATAGCGCCAGTTGGGCAGAGTCTCCGCCCAGCCCGTTTGTAATAAATTGGCCTCTTTTAAGGTGCGGAAGTTTTCGCCGTTCACCCAGAGCAGATCCACCGAGCCGCCCGTTTTACGACCGGCAGCAGCTTCGGTCTGAATGCGCTTCACCGCGTCTGCGGCATCCGCGAGACGAACAATCTTCAGGTTTATAGCGTAATGGGTTTTCATCTCGCCGCTAACCCAGTCGAGGTAGCGGTTAATTGCGGTATCGCCGCCCCAGGCGTTAAACTAGACGGTTTGCCCTTTGGCCTCATTTTTAATTTCCTGCCAGTCACTGGCATGTGTTGCCAAAGAAAACAGCGATAACAATCCCAGCAACCACCCACAATGGCGCATCTTCTCTCCTTAAGAACGTTTTTCCGGAATACGGCACAGCCCCTGAGCGGGAATGTCCATGGCAGAATTAAAACGAGCCGACAGGTTTTGCAGGCCGATCAATGCCGTCAGTTCGGTGAGCGCCTGAGCGTCAAAATGCGCAGCCAGTCGGGTACGCAGGGCATCATCGACTGTTGGCGGTGTGACGCTTGCGGCTTCGGCGTACTCCAGCGCCAGCCGTTCTTCATCGCTAAAGAGCGGGCTTTGCCGCCAGTCAGCCACTGCCAGCAGTTTATCGGTGCTGCCGGTACGCTCGGCGACTTTCATACTGGTGATATCCACACAAAACTCACACAGGCACATTTGCGCAATGCGCGCGCTGACAAGCGATCGCACTACCGGATCGAGCGGTGAGCGTTTGCGCTCCAGCCACCCAACAAACATTGACACCAAATAAAAGATAAACGGGATCCGCCCCCACCAGCGAATCGGGCTTAGCACCTCGCCGTAATGGCGACGATGCAGCCACGCCTGCGGACGTAAAATGAAAGGAATTTTGCTAAGCGGCGGTAAACCCATCAGTCATTCCTCTTCTGGCGCTCAAGCCATATTTTCTTCGCCATAAAAATCACCACGGTCAGGGCAAACAGAATAAACAGTCCGGTGACAAACCAGAAAGTACCGCCTGTTAACATGCTGCCCGCCCAGGAATAAACAATAGTCGCCGGTAATTGACCAAGTCCGGTGGCGATAAAAAACGAGCGAAAACGTATTGAAGTCAGACCGGCAGCATAGCTGATTGGATCGAAAGGGACAAAAGGCAATAACCGACAGACCAGGATGGTGTGTTTGCCGTAGCGAGTGAAAAAGCCGTCCATACTGTCAAGCACGGTTTTGCCGGTTAATTTTTCCACCACTTCGCGGCCCATCACTCTGGCGATAAAAAAGCACAGCGCCGCGCCGGCCATCGAACTGGTCCACGACAGCAAGCCGCCCCAGAACGCGCCAAACAGCGACGCATTGGCAAAGGTGATCAAAAACGCAGGTAGCGGTGCAGCAATGGCCTGTAAAATCATCAACAAGAACGAGACAACTGCCGCCAGTGCGCCGTAAGACTGAATAAAGCGTTCTATACCCTGTTGGTCCACGGCGGCAAACGCCGCAACGCTGCGATTGATAAACTCATGGACGCCGGGAAGCAGCGCCCATGCGAGCAGCATAGCGAACAACAGGATGATGAGGGTTATACGGTAGTACCAGATTTTACGCGATTGCATCTTCATCATCCTTTATCCTGGCTTTATTCGGTGATTTTAAAGGTAACCGTTGCCAGCGTGTTATCCGCCGGGAGAACTGAGGCATTGCCTTTGAATTTCACTTCGCCGCGTTTTTCCACCGCACCATAAGTGTATGTTGCATTGCTGACGATGCCGACCGGGCAGCTATCCAGACACACCAGTCAACCCGTTTTCTTCTCTTCTGCTGCCGTTAAATTACCGCCAAAGCGCATGTCCAGTTTCTTGCCATTACTGTCAACAATCACTTCATCGAAGGAATACGCTTTTGCCGCCCCTTGCCAGTTGACCGAAATATCCAGTTTGCTGCCTGTGACATGAGTCGTTTCTTTATTATCCATCGTCATGTTTTCGCCCGGCGTACCACCTGCCTCTTTCAGGGCTTCATAAAATGCTTTCGGGGTCGCATAAGCCATAAACAGCGATTTATGTCCGTTGGAGCCATCTTTAAACACAATACCGTGACGAGTGTCGTCGGTGAGGAAACGACCATTAATTTGCACCAGCATGGTTACCGTATGGTTATTGGCATCGACGCGCAGCGGTTGGCTGTTCGAAAGTCCGTCGTATTCCACTTTTGCCGCCGCATTCTCTTTTTGATCGCAGCCGCTAAGCCCGGCAACAGCCAGTAAGCAGAGTGCAGCCAGTCCTTTTTTCCATGACACTGAATAATGTTGCGACATCGTTCTATCCTTCATTTTTTGGGTGAGTAAGCGGGCTGCGGCGCGAAGCAGACAGATCCACATGTTTGTGTCGGGCGTAGAGTTTTGCGAGCTGGACGAGAATAAACAGCGCCAGGCCCGCCAGACAGAGTTGTAAAATAAAGCGCAGCGGGTAATGACTCCAACTTACTGATAGTGTTTTATGTTCAGATAATGCCCGATGACCTTGTCATGCAGCTCCACCGATTTTGAGAACGACAGTGACTTCCGTCCCAGCCTTGCCAGATGTTGTCTCAGATTCAGATTATGTCGCTCAATGCGCTGAGTGTAACGCTTGCTGATAACGTGCAGCTTTCCCTTCAGGCGTGATTCATACAGCGGCCAGCCATCCGTCATCCATACCACGACCTCAAAGGCCGACAGCAGGCTCAGAAGACGCTCCAGTGTGGCCAGAGTGCGTTCACCGAAGACGTGCGCCACAACCGT
>NZ_MECT01000287.1:0-1535 GCF_001722145.1 Shigella sp. FC1544 | reverse complement strand
GGTCTGTGAAAAAAGAAACCGATATCCGGCGTGGAAGGCATTGTGTTTTCCTGATGCATGTTCACCTGGTCTTTGTCACCAAATACCGACGTCAGATTTGTGACCATGACGCGACAGAAAAACTACGCACTTACTTTTCAAATGTATGTGCTGATTTTGAAGCTGAACTGGTTGAAATGGATGGCGAACCAGATCACGTCCATTTGTTAATTAACTATCCTCCCAAACTGGCAATATCCAGTCTGGTAAACAGCCTCAAAGGCGTATCGGGTAGGTGACTGCGACGAGATCTACCAGATATTGCAGTCAGGTATTACTACAAAGGCGTTTTGTGGAGTCCTGGCTATTTTGCCAGTAGCTGCGGAGGTGCGCCAATATCCGTCATCCGCCAATACATTGAACAACAGCAAACACCTGGTTAGGTGGAAAACCACGCCTTATATCCCTGCCCTGAAGGACGGGGTTTTACGGCGCACCGGATAAGCCTGGAGATTATCTACACCAGCATGGACATCATTGTACTATGCCCCGTACATGCCCCATCACATCCTCAACATCAAAGTATTAGAGCCTTGCAAACCATTATGCGTCTCAGTTTGTCTCATCTATCTTACGCAAAAAAAAATAGAACTAATATCAAGCGGCGCTATATTGCGTATTAAATAAAACCACCTCAATTACATTAATAAATCTAAACAAACATCATGCAAATAATTTCCATGGTTATTTCTAGGGTATTTAAATTAAATAAATAAATTATGAGTCAATCATAAATAACAACCTTTAATATAATTTAACTACCAAATTTATATTCGTTCACAAAATAGTCATGCATTGTGTGCAATAGAAACAGTTCAGATAAAGATAGGGATCTACTTCACAATTTAAATGAGAAACTAAAACTTACATCTTGAAATAATCTCATTGATTGGATGAATATTTGTAGTGCAGTGACATCATTTTTAAATAATAGTTCAAATAAAAGGGCTCACGATGAAAAAATTAACAGTGGCAATTTCTGCTGTAGCTGCATCTTAACGTATAAACTAGATTTAATAACAACGATATCCGTACCTATCCGGATATCTAATGTCATAAGCATCCCTTTAATTATCCCCTCAACCTCTTGTAACTTTCCCACTCTTGAACTCCACATAGTCCAAACGCCGGATGCAAAAAAATCACACGTGCATTTCTGAAATTGTGATGGAGGAAGATAGTATCAATTATATGTGAGGTAGCCTGAGTTTAACGGACACTCCTTCCTGAAATAGAATGGCATCAGAAGGAGCTAATAATGAGCAGAAAAAACCAACGTTACTCTAAAGAGTTCAAAGCCGAAGCTGTCAGAACGGTTCTTGAAAATCAACTTTCGATCAGTGAAGGCGCTTCCCGATTATCCCTTCCTGAAGGCACTTTAGGACAATGGGTTACCGCCGCCAGAAAAGGGCTCGGTACTCCTGGTTCCCGCACGGTGGCTGAACTGGAATCTGAAATTCTGCAACTGCGTAAGGCGTTAAATGAAGCTCGCCTTG
>NZ_MECT01000286.1:0-1558 GCF_001722145.1 Shigella sp. FC1544 | reverse complement strand
GTCACGCTGAAAATGCCGGCCTTTGAATGGGTTCATGTGCAGCTCCATCAGCAAAAGGGGATGATAAGTTTATCACCACCGACTATTTGCAACAGTGCCCTCTCGGGTAACATCAAGGCCCGATCCTTGGAGCCCTTGCCCTCCCGCACGATGATCGTGCCGTGATCGAAATCCAGATCCTTGACCCGCAGTTGCAAACCCTCACTGATCCGCATGCCCGTTCCATACAGAAGCTGGGCGAACAAACGATGCTCGCCTTCCAGAAAACCGAGGATGCGAACCACTTCATCCGGGGTCAGCACCACCGGCAAGCGCCGCGACGGCCGAGGTCTTCCGATCTCCTGAAGCCAGGGCAGATCCGTGCACAGCACCTTGCCGTAGAAGAACAGCAAGGCCGCCAATGCCTGACGATGCGTGGAGACCGAAACCTTGCGCTCGTTCGCCAGCCAGGACAGAAATGCCTCGACTTCGCTGCTGCCCAAGGTTGCCGGGTGACGCACACCGTGGAAACGGATGAAGGCACGAACCCAGTGGACATAAGCCTGTTCGGTTCGTAAACTGTAATGCAAGTAGCGTATGCGCTCACGCAACTGGTCCAGAACCTTGACCGAACGCAGCGGTGGTAACGGCGCAGTGGCGGTTTTCATGGCTTGTTATGACTGTTTTTTTGTACAGTCTATGCCTCGGGCATCCAAGCAGCAAGCGCGTTACGCCGTGGGTCGATGTTTGATGTTATGGAGCAGCAACGATGTTACGCAGCAGGGCAGTCGCCCTAAAACAAAGTTAACCCAGGATGAGAACCTTGAAAGTATCATTGATGGCTGCGAAAGCGAAAAACGGCGTGATTGGTTGCGGTCCAGACATACCCTGGTCCGCGAAAGGGGAGCAGCTACTTTTTAAAGCATTGACCTACAATCAGTGGCTTCTGGTGGGTCGCAAGACGTTTGAATCTATGGGCGCACTCCCCAATAGGAAATACGCGGTCGTTACCCGCTCAGGTTGGACATCAAATGATGACAATGTAGTTGTATTTCAGTCAATCGAAGAGGCCATGGACAGGCTAGCTGAATTCACCGGTCACGTTATAGTGTCTGGTGGCGGAGAAATTTACCGAGAAACATTACCCATGGCCTCTACGCTCCACTTATCGACGATCGACATCGAGCCAGAGGGGGATGTTTTCTTCCCGAGTATTCCAAATACCTTCGAAGTTGTTTTTGAGCAACACTTTACTTCAAACATTAACTATTGCTATCAAATTTGGAAAAAGGGTTAACAAAGCTATGCAATCGACGGCAAAAAGCTTCGTTCGCTTCGCGCACTACGCCTTTTCCGCGATTGATAGCGACGTTATGTGAATATTGAAATGAGCATTCCAAAGAAAGGAAGTAGAAAAATTATCGTGGGCGAAAATGAGTTTTTGTGGCTCATTAGGTCAAAACTCACATATTCGCAGGACGGCACTGTTGCAAATAGTCGGTGGTGATAAACTTATCATCCCCTTTTGCTGATGGAGCTGCACATGAACCCATTCAAAGGCCGGCATTTTCAGCGTGAC
>NZ_MECT01000285.1:0-1579 GCF_001722145.1 Shigella sp. FC1544 | reverse complement strand
ACGGTTGTGGCGCACGTCTTCGGTGAACGCACTCTGGCCACACTGGAGCGTCTTCTGAGCCTGCTGTCGGCCTTTGAGGTCGTGGTATGGATGACGGATGGCTGGCCGCTGTATGAATCACGCCTGAAGGGAAAGCTGCACGTTATCAGCAAGCGTTACACTCAGCGCATTGAGCGACATAATCTGAATCTGAGACAACATCTGGCAAGGCTGGGACGGAAGTCACTGTCGTTCTCAAAATCGGTGGAGCTGCATGACAAGGTCATCGGGCATTATCTGAACATAAAACACTATCAGTAAGTTGGAGTCATTACCTAAATTCCTGGCGGAAGTGCGTCAGCACACCTGGTCATCCGGTACCAACGGTGTGGTGGCTGCAACGTTCTCACTGCGTCTGAAAGGCAAACCGGTGTCCTTTGTGGTACCGCTGGCGTTTGTGAAAAATCTGGATAAGACACTTACCGTGAATACCGGTGCGCTGCTGACAATGTCAGTCAGTGCCAACGGGGGAATGCCGCCGTATAAATACGCCTGGAAGAAGGATGGTCAGCCGGTTGACGGGCAGACGACAGACACCTTCAGTAAGCCAGGTGCGCAGTCCGCTGATGCGGGGAAATATACCTGCGTGGTGACCGATTCGGCAGAGAAAGCACAGAGTGTGACGTCTGTTGAATGCACCGTGACAGTGAGCGCAGCTGCCGGATAAGGGGATGGGTCATCATGAAAAAGGATCTGAAAACGCTGGCGCTGGCGAGACTGTCAGGGTTTCGTCATAAAACGGTGAAGGTGCCGGAATGGGGGAATGTCAGCGTGGTGCTGCGGGAGCCTTCGGCAGAGGCCTGGTATCTGTGGCAGGAAGTGCTCAATGGTGATGGAGAGGATGACGATACCCTGTCGGTGGTGGCGAAAACCCGCCGTAACCTGGAAGCGGATGTGACGCTGTTCTGCGATGTCCTGTGTGATACGGACCTGCAGCGGGTGTTCACTCCGGACGACCGTGAGCAGGTGCTGGCCGTCTATGGTCCGGTACATGCCCGGTTGCGGCGTCAGGCACTGGAACTGATCGCTGATGCAGAGTCGGCCAGAAAAAAGTAGCCCGCCCGGAAATTCGCTTTCTGATGCGACTTGCGCTCCGTCTGGGGCGCACCTTATCCGAACTGCGCCACAGCCTGAGTGCGAGCGAGGCGATGATGTGGATGGAGTTCGACAGGATATCCCCGCTGGGTGATGAGCGCGGGGATATCCGTAATGCACAGATCGTGAAAGCGGTTTTCGGGGCACAGGGGATGAATGTTGCACTGAAGGACGTCATGCTCTGCTGGGGCGAGGATGAGGATAAGCCGGAGGTGGATCCGTTTGCGGCGCTGGAAGACGCGCTGAGCTTTGCAGCACAGTCATGAATGATGAGAACCGCTGAGGCGGTTTTTTTACGCCCGGAGAAAGGTGAATGGCGACGTTACGTGAACTGATTATCAAAATTGTAAGCTTCCGGGGAACTCATATTGACGCGTTTTTCAGGCGCGCGTCATCGGCGGCGCATACGAACGCTCGTGGTTTGATAACGGTTGATTTATTTTGT
>NZ_MECT01000284.1:0-1582 GCF_001722145.1 Shigella sp. FC1544 | reverse complement strand
ACGGTTGTGGCGCACGTCTTCGGTGAACGCACTCTGGCCACACTGGAGCGTCTTCTGAGCCTGCTGTCGGCCTTTGAGGTCGTGGTATGGATGACGGATGGCTGGCCGCTGTATGAATCACGCCTGAAGGGAAAGCTGCACGTTATCAGCAAGCGTTACACTCAGCGCATTGAGCGACATAATCTGAATCTGAGACAACATCTGGCAAGGCTGGGACGGAAGTCACTGTCGTTCTCAAAATCGGTGGAGCTGCATGACAAGGTCATCGGGCATTATCTGAACATAAAACACTATCAGTAAGTTGGAGTCATTACCGAATGCTTCTATTCTATTTTTTTGCCGGGTGATATTTTTCATTTCTGCTGGATGAGCGTCGTCGCCAGAAGGCCACGTGAGCACAGGATAAGAGAACGAAAAATCAGCAGTCTATACAGCGACAAATATTGATAGCCTGAATCAGTATTGATCTGCTGGCAAGAATAGACTACTGTATATAAAAACAGTATAACTTCAGGCAGATTATTATGTTGTTTATCAAGCCTGCGGATCTCCGCGAAATTGTGACTTTTCCGCTATTTAGCGATCTTGTTCAGTGTGGCTTTCCTTCACCGGCAGCAGATTACGTCGAACAGCGCATCGATCTGAATCAACTGTTGATCCAGCATCCCAGCGCGACTTACTTCGTCAAAGCAAGTGGTGATTCTATGATTGATGGTGGAATTAGTGACGGTGATTTACTGATTGTCGATAGCGCTATTACCGCCAGCCATGGTGATATTGTCATCGCTGCTGTTGACGGCGAGTTTACGGTGAAAAAATCGCAACTACGCCCGACGGTACAGCTTATTCCCATGAACAGTGCGTACTCGCCCATTACCATCAGTAGCGAAGATACGCTGGATGTCTTTGGTGTGGTGATCCACGTCGTTAAGGCGATGCGCTGATGTTTGCTCTCTGTGATGTAAACGCGTTTTATGCCAGCTGTGAGACGGTGTTTCGCCCTGATTTATGGGGTAAACCGGTGGTTGTGCTATCGAATAATGACGGTTGCGTTATCGCCCGAAACGCTGAGGCAAAGGCGCTGGGTGTTAAAATGGGCGATCCCTGGTTCAAACAAAAAGATCTGTTTCGTCGCTGTGGTGTGGTTTGCTTTAGCAGCAATTATGAGCTTTACGCAGACATGAGCAATCGGGTGATGTCGACGCTGGAAGAACTATCGCCCCGCGTCGAGATTTACAGTATTGATGAGGCATTCTGCGATCTGACAGGTGTGCGTAATTGTTGACTGATTTTGGCAGAGAAATTCGCGCAACGGTGCTACAACGTACCCATCTTACTGTTGGTGTGGGGATCGCCCAGACCAAAACGCTGGCTAAGCTTGCCAATCATGCGGCAAAAAAATGGCAGCGGCAGACGGGGGGGGGTGCCCCTATTAAGTTGTCAAGTATGTTATGACCCCTGCGGGGTATAAAAAGTCCCGTCGCGCATCATGGCGAACAGAACGTCGCAGCGTCGTCTCGCCAGGGCGATAAGCGCCTGATTGTGTCGTTTTCCCTGACTCATTTTGCGGGTGTAGTAAGCC
>NZ_MECT01000283.1:0-1590 GCF_001722145.1 Shigella sp. FC1544 | reverse complement strand
GGCTTACTACACCCGCAAAATGAGTCAGGGAAAACGACACAATCAGGCGCTTATCGCCCTGGCGAGACGACGCTGCGACGTTCTGTTCGCCATGATGCGCGACGGGACTTTTTATACCCCGCAGGGGTCATAACATGCTTGACAACTTAATAGGGCCCCCCCCCAAAGCCGTCTATGGGAAGGAGTCTGCTGTTATTCCAGAGAATGGTAATTCAGTCATATATTTCTCCATCTATGACTTGTCAATACCATCCTGATATTTGTGGGTCAGCAATATATTCTACTAAAAGGTATTTAAGGTCATTGCGTCCCTGCACTCGAATAATGGTGAAGAAAGCATGATGAATATATCACGATAACGTTCAGTATGTATCGATGATAGATGGAGTTACTCCTCTCTGAAATAGAATTACTGCTCTACTTTTTCTGTTTCCAGAAATTATTAGTAACAAACCCTGATATATTCTTTTGAAAATGGAGCTTAAACGAATCTGAAATTAACTTCAGATATTAGAATGCCATTGGCTTTGTTTTTCAACAATTCCTACTTCATTTATCTTTGTCAACCATTGCATTTCTGTAGCAGTGAATTTCAACGTTTTCGTCCGGTTGGCAGCAGGTATTTGTAATTCGTATATGGCTGCTTTTTTATTGAAAACAGTATATCCATCTGTAGTAACAGTAGAAGATAATAATACAGGATTTGACACTTCAAGGATGATATTTTCTTGTTTTTGTGGAAGGCAAGGGAATATAGTTTGTGTAAGCATATTGCTTCCTTATGTTATATTTTAGTAAAGAATTTATTTTTTACATTATAGTCGGCTAAATGAAGTTTACTGTAAAAAAACGATACTTTTTTCGTAAGCGATGAGATGTGGAGCCAGAAAAATGGCTGCGTTACGTCATTGAACTGTCCTTGACCCACGATATTCAGACAGTCGTTGTATCTTAAGTTGACATTACCCGCTGACGTCGATATTCCCTTGGTGAGAGATAACCCAACGCACTATGCGGATGGTTTTCATTGTAATGCTCGATCGCCACTGCAAGGTTATGCAATGCCGTTCTTGGTTTCGGCATGAACGCGATGCAGTCTTCCTTCATCGTTTTCACGAACCGTTCTGCTATTCCATTACTCTGAGGGCTACTGACTGCGTCGTGCAGGGCTCCAGATTCAACTCTCTGGCGAACTGCCGTGTTTCATGAGCCGTATAAGCCGAACCGTTATCGGCCACTGGATTGGCCGTTCCGGTCCTTTATCGCCATATCGCTGACATGACATCCTGCACCGTTGCTTTGTCATAATCTCCCGTGCCTGCTGCCCAGTCTATGGCTTCACGATCGCAATATGGAACGTAACGCTGTCATCGGGAGAATCGTCAATGCGGCATTCGGTTAACGCTGATATGACTTTCCGTGTCAAACCGGAATCTCTAATTTTGACGATTTTCTTTTTAGGTTTAATTCCCTGAGGGCGACGTAGCAGTAAATCCGACGGTGAATCACGCTGATATTCGCGGGTTGGATACCGCATTACAGAGGTCCGTCATATGAGCCTGCCACTTTCTTACGTCGCGAATCAGCTTT
>NZ_MECT01000282.1:0-1603 GCF_001722145.1 Shigella sp. FC1544 | reverse complement strand
GTTTTCTCAAGGGACCAGTTTCAAATCACTAAATCTTTCTATTGAAGCGCCATCTGGAGCACGGTCATCATTTCGGTCACTTGAGCATCTCGATAAGGTGTCCAGGCACTATATCTCTGAGAT
Organism: Shigella sp. FC1544; assembly: GCF_001722145.1. NCBI lineage: Bacteria > Pseudomonadati > Pseudomonadota > Gammaproteobacteria > Enterobacterales > Enterobacteriaceae > Shigella > Shigella sp. FC1544. Next base: position 1,480 of record NZ_MECT01000282.1, on the reverse strand, counting down.
AATACAAAAAGTTCATCCTCTTTCTTCAGACGAACGTCACTTACTTTCTATTATTATTAATTCTAATTTTAACTTCAGACATCAAAGTAACTCTAATCTGTCAAATAATATTCTTAATATTAAATCCTTTGATAAAATTCAGTCTGAAAATATACAAACACATAAGAATACATACTCTGAGGATATTAAAGAAATCTCTAACCACGATTTTGTTTTTTTTGGGGTTGAAATTTCCAATCATCAAGAAAAACTCCCACTAAATAAAACACATCATACTGTAGATTTTGGCGCCAATGCGTATATCATTGATCATGACTCTCCATATGGATATATGACATTAACCGATCACTTTGATAATGCTATTCCACCTGTTTTTTACCATGAGCACCAATCATTTTTCTTAGATAACTTTAAAGAGGTTGTGGATGAAGTTAGCAGGTATGTGCATGGTAATCAGGGGAAAACTGATGTTCCAATATTTAACACTAAAGATATGAGGCTTGGAATTGGGTTGCATCTTATTGATTTTATAAGAAAGAGTAAAGATCAAGGATTCAGAGAGTTTTGTTATAACAAAAATATTGATCCTGTTAGTCTGGATAGAATTATAAACTTTGTGTTTCAGCTTGAGTATCATATACCAAGAATGCTAAGTACAGATAACTTCAAAAAAATAAAACTCAGAGACATATCTTTGGAGGATGCGATTAAAGCATCTAATTATGAAGAGATTAACAATAAAGTGACTGATAAAAAAATGGCTCATCAGGCCCTTGCTTATTCTTTAGGCAATAAAAAAGCTGATATAGCACTTTATTTACTATCTAAATTTAATTTTACAAAACAAGATGTCGCAGAGATGGAGAAAATGAACAACAATAGATATTGTAATCTGTATGATGTTGAATACTTACTTAGTAAAGATGGTGCCAACTATAAAGTGCTAGAATATTTTATCAATAATGGATTGGTTGATGTAAACAAAAAATTTCAAAAAGCAAATAGTGGGGACACTATGCTTGACAATGCAATGAAAAGCAAAAATCCAAAAATGATTGATTTTTTATTAAAAAATGGAGCAATATTAGGCAAACGATTTGAGATATGACCTAAAAGCTCGGCCAAATAATAATGTCGTCGATTATCGAAGTCATCATGAGTGATTCTGTCCCCACAGTGCAGCATCAGCATGACAGTGAATTGTCTGGCGTGGTCCATTTAATGAGATGGAGATGGACCCTCTTTCCTAAATAGCTGTGCCTAATACCGCTACACTTTTGCCAGCCCATGTTTGCCTCCGGGGAATGGGCTGACGGTTCCTTCAAAATCCATTGCACGCAGTTATGTCGGAGCGGGAACTTGACTCCTGTCTTTACGGGAGTGAGGTAGCCTGAGTTTAACGGACACTCCTTCCTGAAATAGAATGGCATCAGAAGGAGCCAATAATGAGCAGAAAAACCCAACGTTACTCTACGGAGTT
>NZ_MECT01000281.1:0-1647 GCF_001722145.1 Shigella sp. FC1544 | reverse complement strand
GCGACTTTCGACCAGCGGCTCTGCATATTGTGTCCGCGTGTAGTGCACCAGCCGGTGCTGACTGTCGTAATGGTACCGGTGGGTGCGCTCATCATCCGTACGGATACCCCCTTCCGGGATGAGGTCGGTTTTCTCCGTCAGCCTGCCGGTGGTGCTGTAGCTGTAACTCCGGGTCTGGCGCGGGCTGCTGATGCGGATGAGTTCGCCGTTGTCGTTCCAGGTGTAATCGCGGTCATACTGCAGGCTGTTCAGGTGCTGGCTCTGTAACTGCCCGGCAGGGGTATAAGCGGTGGTGAGTTCATAGCGGCCGAAGCGGCGCAGCGTTTCCCGGTGCAGGCGGTCGCGGGTGAAATCCACCAGCGGTGTGTCGCCGAGCTTCATGCCTGCCAGGTAACCGCTGCCGTAGGCCAGCCATTCCACGGCGGGCAGGCTGTCCGGTATACAGCGGTTCGCCAGTCCCTGCGCGTTGTAAGCGTGTCTGGTCTCATGCTGCCAGAGCAGTGCTTCCGGCTGCGGGTGATGCACCGTCTGGCGCTCACCGGTCAGCCGGCCTTTCTCATCATACCTGTAATGCACCGTCACCCGGTGCCCTTCGCTGAGATGGCTGATGTCTGTCAGCCAGCCACGTTTGTCATACTGCCACTGCTCTGCGGTTTCGCCATTCACGGTGCGGTGCGTGAGGCGGTCTGCTTCGTCATAGTGCCAGTGGGTGACCAGCCCCTCATCCTCGCTGCGGATAAGTTTGCCGGTCAGGTCGTGGTGATAACGCTGTGTGCGGCCGTCAAAGCCGGTTTCCTGTATCAGCCGGTCGAGTACATCGTAACGGAAGGTGGTGTGGCTGCCGTTTTCACTGGTCAGGCGGATGACCCGTCCTGCAGCATCGTATTCCATACTGCGCGTCAGCTCGCCCTGCGTGGTACGGATGGCCTTTCCCCACGCATCGTACTGTGTCCCGTTTCTGCTGCCGTCCGGGGCAATGACGGCGGTCAGGTCACCGGCGGCGTTGTATTCATACCGCGTTTCATGGCCCTGCGTGTCTTTCACGGCAATTAACTGTCCACGGCTGTCGTATGCGCGGTACTGACTCAGCCCTTCCTCGCGGTGCACCGCCGTCATCTGCCCGAAGCGGTCATGGTCATAACGGGTTACATAACCGGAACAGTCGGTGAAGCTCAGCAACTGACCGTAACGGCTCCACGTCATGGTTTTCCGGCTACCGGTGGCATCTTCCGTTGCGCAGGGTAAGTCACTGTGTGGATTATCATAACGGTAGCGGATGATATCGCCGTCAGGGGCAGTTTCCTGAATCAGACGGCCCCATTCATCATATTCCCGGCGTATTTCCAGCCCGTCAGGCCCGGTGGCTGACGTTAACTGGCTGTATAGTAAAACGCCGATGCCCTGCCATCCGGCGTGGTGATGCGCGTGATGAGGCCCGTCACCACATCCGGGCTGTATTCTGTTGTCCGGCCTGCGGCATCCGTCTGTGTCCTGAGCCTGCCCACGGCGTCAAACTGACTCTGCGTGACGCTGCCGTCCGCGTGTTCCTTTTTCACCACCCGCTTCAGCCCGGCTTCACCCTGCGTGTGCAGCACTTCACGGCGGTTCAGGCTGTCGGTGATGGTGATGCGGTCCTTCTCATACTGA
>NZ_MECT01000280.1:0-1651 GCF_001722145.1 Shigella sp. FC1544 | reverse complement strand
GATGCCAGTAATCCGGCTTCCTTAAGCCGCTGTGTGTAGGCCAGCGATACATACTGAGAACCTTTATCACTGTGATGGACCGTGCCGGACGGTCGACGGGCCCATAACGCCTGCTCCAGAGCATCCAGCACGAATGTCGTTTCCATGGACGATGAGACCCGCCACCCCACGATGTATCCGGCAAACACATCAATGATGAACGCCACATAGACGAAGCCCTGCCATGTGCTGACGTAAGTAAAATCAGCCACCCACAGCTGGTCAGGTCGTTCTGCCACGAACTGACGGTTTACGCGGTCGCCTGCGGCAACGGCTTTCCGGCTGATGGTCGTACGGACCTTTTTACCCCGGAGAACACCGGCAAGTCCCATAACCGCCATGAGACGTGCCACAGTGCATCTGGCCACTCTGATACCTTCCCGTAACAACTGACGCCAGACTTTACGCACACCGTATACCTGATGATTCCCATCGTATACGCGCAGTATCTCTTTCTTCAGCCAGTCATCGCGCTGCGCACGGGCACTGCGTTTATCCGGATGATGTCGCTGTTGCTGACAGTGGTAATACGTTGACGGGGCAATATGCAGTTCGCTGCATAGCGGTCCGACCCGTACTGCTCACGCAGCTTATCCAGCAGTGGCATCATTTTTTCCAGAGGCGGTCGAACTCCACCTTCGCAAAATAAGCGGAAGCCTGGCGAAGGATATCGTTACTGCGGCGCAGTTCACGATTTTCACGTTCCAGCTCTTTCAGACGCTGACGTTCAGCGGTGGTGAGCCCTCCATCACCGCCCCCGGTATCCCGCTCATGCTGGCGAACCCAGACACGCAGAGTCTCCGGCGTACAGCCAATCTTTGGAGCAATGGAACAAATTGTCGCCCATTGTGAGTCATATTCGCCCTGACTTTCCAGAACCATACGGACTGCCCGTTGACGGACTTCAGGGGAAAAACGAGTATTTTTAGTCATCCTGTTTACCTCTTTCTCAGGAAGTTTAGTCTCCAGGATTCCCGGGGCAGTTCAGGGCCGACAAACACGTTGTCCCTGAGTTCACATTCATAAATGTTGACCGGTTTGACAATACGGACATTGGTCCCATAAATCACATCCCGGACAGCACATTCCAGAAATTTCATACTCACACGTCCTTTAAATACAGATGACATTTGCCGGAATTATACCGCCCAGATTCACTTGCCATGTTTCAGAATAGCTTATAAGCCGCACTTTTACCGATACTCAGAAACAAATCAGGTCTGTATCCACTTCAGCCGGAAACCGGATCTGCGCGGCGGGGAACGGGCAAGAAATATGATAATTAAGCAACACACATAAAATCATATTGCATAATCGCATCTGAATCGAACACTTATTCGCATCGCTATCGATCATCATTTCGCATCTCATACCCTTACCCACAAGTTGAAATAATAGTATTATATTGAAAAGACAGAGATTATTTCAGAGGTGTTATGGAAAACTGGGTTATTCAGGAGCTAAAATCACTGGATATAGGGGACTCAAGACTTGATAAAAGAGTAAAACATATTGGATTTGCCCCTATATTTCCAGACATCTGTTATCACTTAACCCATTACAAGCCCGCTGCCGCAGATATTCCCGTGGCGAGCGATAACCCAGCGCACTA
>NZ_MECT01000279.1:0-1660 GCF_001722145.1 Shigella sp. FC1544 | reverse complement strand
TCTGCATATCTGACACTTTGGTTCCCACTACTTATTTGGTGGACACCACTTTGTCTAATTCGTCAGATTCTGACCAGACGGTTCAGGCTGTACGCTTACGAACAAATGGTAGTGTCCGCTATTGCCAGTACACCTCACGTTTTCAGCGCATTCACCGAAGGAGGGAAAAGGATGCTGCAAATCCCACAGAATTATATTCATACGCGCTCAACGCCTTTCTGGAATAAACAAACTGCGCCTGCCGGAATAATTCGAACGTCATCTTGATAAAGGAACGCGCCAGGGGGGTTACCCACGCCTTTCCGTTATGCATGGGGCGGTCAAATATCTCGGCTACGCTGATGAACACAGTGCAGAGCCTGATCAGGTGATCCTTATCGAAGCGGGGCAGTTTGCGGTGTTCCCTCCAGAAAAGTGGCACAACATTGAAGCCATGACTGACGATACTTATTTCAACATTGACTTCTTCGTGGCTCCTGAAGTCCTGATGGAAGGTGCGCAACAACGGAAAGTCATTCATAACGGGAAATGAATCATGGGCAAAGCAACGTATACCGTGACCGTCACCAATAACAGTAATGGCGTTTCTGTCGATTATGAAACAGAGACGCCGATGACTTTGCTGGTGCCAGAAGTGGCGGCTGAAGTGATAAAAGATCTGGTGAATACCGTGCGTTCTTATGACACGGAAAACGAACATGATGTTTGTGGTTGGTAATTATCACTGATCGTTGATGGCGCAATTTCTGCGCCATCGCAAAAAAATCCTCCGTGATGCTCGTCACAAATCTTGCCCTCCCGATGTTGTGCTATGCTTTTTATCAGCGACTAACCCGCTAATGCAAAACAGATAAGTGAGGAAACAATGGGCATTCTGTCATGGATTATTTTTGGGCTTATTGCCGGTATTCTGGCGAAGTGGATCATGCCAGGTAAAGATGGTGGTGGATTCTTTATGACTATCCTGCTGGGGATAGTCGGTGCCGTAGTCGGCGGATGGATCAGCACGCTGTTTGGCTTTGGTAAAGTCGATGGCTTCAATTTTGGCAGCTTCGTGGTTGCCGTTATTGGTGCGATTGTCGTGCTATTTATCTACAGGAAGATTAAAAGTTAACGCTTAAATTGCACAAAGGCTGCACACAGGCAGCCTTTGCTATTTTTTAGAGGTGACGTTACCACCATCCCAGCTCAGTGCCGAGTACGACAATAATCGCCACACCCATCATAATAATCGTTGTTTTTTTCATCTTTATGCCCCCGGGGCAGCATAGCCGCCAATAAAAAACCATGCTAAAAATACGACCGCTGTAATAAAGATTACAACCGGAAAAATAATACCGATTCGGGTAATGACTCCAACTTACTGATAGTGTTTTATGTTCAGATAATGCCCGATGACCTTGTCATGCAGCTCCACCGATTTTGAGAACGACAGTGACTTCCGTCCCAGCCTTGCCAGATGTTGTCTCAGATTCAGATTATGTCGCTCAATGCGCTGAGTGTAACGCTTGCTGATAACGTGCAGCTTTCCCTTCAGGCGTGATTCATACAGCGGCCAGCCATCCGTCATCCATACCACGACCTCAAAGGCCGACAGCAGGCTCAGAAGACGCTCCAGTGTGGCCAGAGTGCGTTCACCGAAGACGTGCGCCACAACCGT
>NZ_MECT01000278.1:0-1666 GCF_001722145.1 Shigella sp. FC1544 | reverse complement strand
AAGACCGCACGAATATAACGGTGGGTTACCCCCAAACGAATCGGAAAATCGATACTGGAAAAACTCTAACTCGGTGGCCAGTTTTTGTTGACCACTTCAGTTGGCAAAAGCCGAATCTCCGCTGGCTGTTAGCTTGTATGACTATATTAATGATGCTTCGGCACTGGCCTGCCTCATAAATTTGTCGCTGAACCCTTCAGAGGTAAGGGGGCGCAAATGATCCGGAATATTTTCAAACGGTTTACCAATCAGACTTTCCGTTGTCCTCGTCCGGGTCAGTGGTACACCACGCCTGCAGGGCATGTTCTACGTGTTAGCCTGGTCGTGAATGTCAGAAGGTGATTTGTGAACCGCTGGGCCGTAATTACCGCATCAGTATGCCGCTTATAGCCTTTCGCTCCGGAAAAAACATGAAGCATCTCGGAGGTGCTGCATGAGTATGGAGCTGATGGTTAAAGCGATGAAAATTCGAGTGGGAAATCCATTGCGAAAACTGGTTCTGATTAAGCTGGCTGATAATGCCAGCGATCAGGGTGAGTGCTGGCCCAGCTACCAGCATATTGCTGACCAGTGCGAGATTAGCAAACGTTCTGTGATGAATCATATTGCGGCCCTTTGTGAGTCCGGGCTGGTAAAAAAAGTCACCCGGAAAGGTGAAAAAGGTAACTCAAGTAATATCTATCTCCTTCATCTTGATGGTGCAGGAGATTCACTAGGGGGTAGTGCAAATAATTCACTATCTGGTGCAGCAAATTCACCAGGTAGTGCAGGAGTTGCACCAAGGGGTAGTGTAGGAGATTCACCCAGAACCAGTCACTCTTTTGAACCAGTCAAAGAACCAGTCAATGAACCAATAGCTGTTGGTGCATCAGTTGATGAGTCCGTGCGAGTTCGTTCAAACCGACCGGAATACTCTCCGGAGTTTGAGCAGGCATGGCTGGCATATCCCAAACGTGCTGGTGGCAATTCAAAATCTGCAGCCTTCAAAGCCTGGAAAGCCCGTTTGAACGAGGGGGTAAACCCCGAAACCATGCTGGAAGGTGTGAAACGCTACGCGGGCTGGGTATCTGCGATGGGCAATAGCGGCACACAATTTGTGAAACAGGCTGTCACGTTCTTTGGTCCAGATCGTCATTTCGAAGAATCCTGGGAAGTTCCTGCGGTATCTGCAGCCAGACGCGAGGACCCGTACTTCAAAGCCAGTTACGACAACGTGGACTACAGCCAGATCCCGGCAGGATTCAGGGGGGGATTATGAGTCTTTTGAATGAAGTTCAGAAATTCATTGAAGCCCATCCGGGGTGTACTTCCGGAGACATTGCGGATGCTTTTACAGGTTACTCACGGCAGTGCGTTCTGCAGTCAGCAAGCAAATTACGTCAGAGTGGTCGTGTGGCTCACCGTTGTGAAGGGGATACACGCAGACATTTCCCGCGCCTGACTGAGAGAGCGCAGGAGGCGGAACCGCAACCAGTTCGTGAAACCAGACCTGTGCGCAATTTCTATGTCGGCACTAACGACCCGCGGGAGATTTTGTGCCTGACCCGCCAGGCGGAAGAACTGGAGTCCAGGGGCTTATACCGTCGTGCTGCAACGGTGTGGATGGCGGCATTCCGTGAAAGCCACTCCCAGCCAGAACGAAACAATTTTCTGGCGCGTCGTGAGC
>NZ_MECT01000277.1:0-28901 GCF_001722145.1 Shigella sp. FC1544 | reverse complement strand
GGCTTACTACACCCGCAAAATGAGTCAGGGAAAACGACACAATCAGGCGCTTATCGCCCTGGCGAGACGACGCTGCGACGTTCTGTTCGCCATGATGCGCGACGGGACTTTTTATACCCCGCAGGGGTCATAACATGCTTGACAACTTAATAGGGGCCCCCCCCTGAAGGGCAGGGTTGATGTCGAATTACTGGCCTTTGTTTTCCATATTCTCCACCTGCGGCACGCCTGAAGTGGCAGAGGAGGAGAGCAGGCCAGTTTTGGCATAACCAAAAAGTTTCTCTCGGGTATCAGTGATATCCAGATTACGCATGGTCAATTGACCAATACGATCATCTGGCGAGAACACCGAGTCGCCTTTTTCCATCGTCAGACGCTCTGGCTTGTAGGTCAGGTTCTCTGAGACGGTATTCAGGATTGAATAATCGTTCCCACGGCGCAGCTCCAGGGTAACTTCACCAGTGATCTGGCTGGCAACCCAGCGTTGCAGAGAGTCACGCAGCATCAGCGCCTGGGAGTCAAACCAACGCCCCTGGTACAGTAGACGGCCCAACTGACGACCATGCGCGTGATACTGCTCAATGGTGTCTTCGTTGTGAATACCGGTCAACAGACGTTCATACGCAATGTGCAGCAGTGCCATCCCCGGAGCTTCGTAAATACCACGGCTTTTCGCTTCGATGATACGGTTCTCAATCTGGTCGCTCATGCCCAGGCCGTGACGACCGCCGATGCGGTTAGCTTCCAGCATCATTTCTACGTCGTTGCTAAAGGTTTTACCGTTCAGCGCCACCGGATGACCTTGCTCAAAGCGTACTGTGACTTCTTCTGCCGGGATCTTCACGCTCTCATCCCAGAATTTCACGCCCATAATCGGGTTGACGATTTTGACGCTGGAGTTGAGGTATTCCAGATCCTTCGCTTCATGCGTTGCACCAAGCATGTTGGAGTCTGTGGAGTAGGCTTTTTCGACAGACATTTTGTAGTCGAAACCGCAGGCAATCATAAATTCAGACATCTCATGACGGCCGCCCAGTTCATCAATAAAGTCAGTATCAAGCCACGGTTTGTAAATCTGCAGTTCAGCATTGGTCAGCAGACCATAACGATAGAAACGTTCGATATCGTTTCCTTTATAGGTGCTACCGTCACCCCAGATATTCACGCCATCTTCTTTCATCGCAGCAACCAGCATGGTACCAGTCACGGCGCGGCCCAGCGGCGTCGTGTTGAAATAGGTCAGGCCGCCGGTGGTGTTATGAAATGCGCCACACTGAATAGCGGCAATACCTTCGGCCACCAGTTGTTTGCGGCAGTCGATCAGACGTGCGTTCTCCGCGCCGTATTCCATGGCACGACGAGGGATCGCATCATAATCCTCTTCGTCTGGCTGGCCTAGGTTTGCAGTATATGCATAAGGAACCGCTCCCTTTTGTCGCATCCACAGCAGTGCGGCACTGGTGTCCAGACCGCCAGAAAAAGCGATACCAATACGTTGACCTACCGGGAGATGCTTGAGAATCGTCGTCATAAAATAACACCCTGCTTAATTAACTGATGATGAGCCTGGATTTCCGCTCTCACTGAATTTTTATGCAAAATAAATGAGTTTTCATTTAATCATCTTTTATCGGAGACAGGAAGAGTTTAGTGTGTTTTTTGTAAAATAATGCGCTTAAGGGAGAGCAGGAGAAGGCAAAAGTATTCAACAAATGAAAGTGAACTGGATATTCATTCACGTGATTAGCAATAAACGTTGACAAAATGTGGCATGGATCACTATAATGCCTGCAGATTTTACGTCCCGTCTCGGTACACCAAATCCCAGCAGTATTTGCATCTTTTACCCAAAACGAGTAGAATTTGCCGCGTTTCAGGCGCGGGGTGGAGCAGCCTGGTAGCTCGTCGGGCTCATAACCCGAAGGTCGTCGGTTCAAATCCGGCCCCCGCAACCACTTTCCCTTAGAGTCCTTTTTCAAATATACTGTGAAGACTTCGGCCTTCGTAGTGGGATTTGAAAAAATCCTTCTGGAAAGTGCTCCAGACCGCAGTTGCGGTTATAGGGTTCAGTTATATAAAGCCCCGATTTATCGGGGTTTTTTGTTATCTGACTACAGAATAACTGGGCTTTAGGCCCTTTTTTTATGTCTTGGGGGTGGGCTTGTCCACATTAGAGCAAAAATTAACAGAGATGATTACTGCGCCAGTTGAGGCCCTGGGTTTTGAACTGGTTGGCATCGAATTTATTCGCGGTCGCACATCCACACTGCGCATCTATATTGATAGTGAAGATGGCATCAATGTTGATGATTGTGCTGATGTGAGCCACCAGGTAAGTGCTGTGCTGGATGTTGAAGATCCCATCACCGTTGCTTATAACCTGGAAGTCTCCTCACCGGGTCTCGATCGCCCACTGTTCACGGCTGAACACTACGCCCGTTTTGTCGGAGAAGTGGTGACTCTGGTTCTCCGTATGGCGGTACAAAACCGTCGTAAATGGCAGGGCGTTATCAAAGCGGTAGACGGTGAAATGATCACAGTTACCGTCGAAGGTAAAGATGAAGTGTTCGCGCTGAGTAATATCCAGAAGGCGAACCTGGTTCCCCACTTTTAATAGTCTGGATGAGGTGAAAAGCCCGCGATGAACAAAGAAATTTTGGCTGTAGTTGAAGCCGTATCCAATGAAAAGGCGCTACCTCGCGAGAAGATTTTCGAAGCATTGGAAAGCGCGCTGGCGACAGCAACAAAGAAAAAATATGAACAAGAGATCGACGTCCGCGTACAGATCGATCGCAAAAGCGGTGATTTTGACACCTTCCGTCGCTGGTTAGTTGTTGATGAAGTCACCCAGCCGACCAAGGAAATCACCCTTGAAGCCGCACGTTATGAAGATGAAAGCCTGAACCTGGGCGATTACGTTGAAGATCAGATTGAGTCTGTTACCTTTGACCGTATCACTACCCAGACGGCAAAACAGGTTATCGTGCAGAAAGTGCGTGAAGCCGAACGTGCGATGGTGGTTGATCAGTTCCGTGAACACGAAGGTGAAATCATCACCGGCGTGGTGAAAAAAGTAAACCGCGACAACATCTCTCTGGAGCTGGGCAACAATGCTGAAGCCGTGATCCTGCGCGAAGATATGCTGCCGCGTGAAAACTTCCGCCCTGGCGACCGCGTTCGTGGCGTGCTCTATTCCGTTCGCCCGGAAGCGCGTGGCGCGCAACTGTTCGTCACTCGTTCCAAGCCGGAAATGCTGATCGAACTGTTCCGTATTGAAGTGCCAGAAATCGGCGAAGAAGTGATTGAAATTAAAGCAGCGGCTCGCGATCCGGGTTCTCGTGCGAAAATCGCGGTGAAAACCAACGATAAACGTATCGATCCGGTAGGTGCCTGTGTAGGTATGCGTGGCGCGCGTGTTCAGGCGGTTTCTACTGAACTGGGCGGCGAGCGTATCGATATCGTCCTGTGGGATGATAACCCGGCGCAGTTTGTGATTAACGCAATGGCACCGGCAGACGTTGCTTCTATCGTGGTGGATGAAGATAAACACACCATGGATATCGCCGTTGAAGCCGGTAACCTGGCGCAGGCGATTGGCCGTAACGGTCAGAACGTGCGTCTGGCTTCGCAGCTGAGCGGTTGGGAACTCAACGTGATGACCGTTGACGACCTGCAGGCTAAGCATCAGGCGGAAGCGCACGCAGCGATCGACACCTTCACCAAATATCTCGACATCGACGAAGACTTCGCGACTGTTCTGGTAGAAGAAGGCTTCTCGACGCTGGAAGAACTGGCCTATGTGCCGATGAAAGAGCTGTTGGAAATCGAAGGCCTTGATGAGCCGACCGTTGAAGCACTGCGCGAGCGTGCTAAAAATGCACTGGCCACCATTGCACAGGCCCAGGAAGAAAGCCTCGGTGATAACAAACCGGCTGACGATCTGCTGAACCTTGAAGGGATAGATCGTGATTTGGCATTCAAACTGGCCGCCCGTGGCGTTTGTACGCTGGAAGATCTCGCCGAACAGGGCATTGATGATCTGGCTGATATCGAAGGGGTGACCGACGAAAAAGCCGGAGCACTGATTATGGCTGCCCGTAATATTTGCTGGTTCGGTGACGAAGCGTAATAAACTGTAGCAGGAAGGAACAGCATGACAGATGTAACGATTAAAACGCTGGCCGCAGAGCGACAGACCTCCGTGGAACGCCTGGTACAGCAATTTGCTGATGCAGGTATCCGGAAGTCTGCTGACGACTCTGTGTCCGCACAAGAGAAACAGACTTTGATTGACCACCTGAATCAGAAAAATTCAGGCCCGGACAAATTGACGCTGCAACGTAAAACACGCAGCACCCTTAACATTCCTGGTACCGGTGGAAAAAGCAAATCGGTACAAATCGAAGTCCGCAAGAAACGCACCTTTGTGAAACGCGATCCGCAAGAGGCTGAACGCCTTGCAGCGGAAGAGCAAGCGCAGCGTGAAGCGGAAGAGCAAGCCCGTCGTGAGGCAGAAGAATCGGCTAAACGCGAGGCGCAACAAAAAGCTGAACGTGAGGCCGCAGAACAAGCTAAGCGTGAAGCTGCTGAACAAGCGAAACGTGAAGCTGCGGAAAAAGACAAAGTGAGCAATCAACAAGACGATATGACTAAAAACGCCCAGGCTGAAAAAGCCCGCCGTGAGCAGGAAGCTGCAGAGCTCAAGCGTAAAGCTGAAGAAGAAGCGCGTCGTAAACTCGAAGAAGAAGCACGTCGCGTTGCTGAAGAAGCACGTCGTATGGCGGAAGAAAACAAATGGACTGATAACGCGGAACCGACTGAAGATTCCAGCGATTATCACGTCACTACTTCTCAACATGCTCGCCAGGCAGAAGACGAAAGCGATCGTGAAGTCGAAGGCGGCCGTGGCCGTGGTCGTAACGCGAAAGCAGCGCGTCCGAAGAAAGGCAACAAACACGCTGAATCAAAAGCTGATCGTGAAGAAGCTCGCGCAGCAGTACGTGGAGGTAAAGGCGGAAAACGTAAAGGTTCTTCCCTGCAGCAAGGCTTCCAGAAGCCAGCTCAGGCCGTTAACCGTGACGTTGTGATCGGCGAAACCATCACCGTTGGCGAACTGGCGAACAAGATGGCGGTTAAAGGCTCTCAGGTCATCAAAGCGATGATGAAACTGGGCGCAATGGCAACCATCAACCAGGTTATCGATCAGGAAACCGCACAGCTGGTTGCTGAAGAGATGGGCCACAAAGTTATCCTGCGTCGTGAAAACGAGCTGGAAGAGGCGGTAATGAGCGACCGTGACACGGGGGCTGCGGCTGAACCGCGCGCGCCGGTTGTGACCATCATGGGTCACGTTGACCACGGTAAAACCTCTCTGCTGGACTACATTCGTTCAACGAAAGTGGCCTCTGGCGAAGCGGGCGGCATTACCCAGCACATTGGTGCATACCACGTTGAAACTGAAAACGGCATGATCACCTTCCTGGACACCCCAGGGCACGCCGCGTTTACTTCAATGCGTGCTCGTGGTGCGCAGGCAACGGACATCGTAGTCCTGGTTGTTGCTGCCGACGACGGCGTGATGCCGCAGACCATCGAAGCAATCCAGCACGCGAAAGCGGCGCAGGTACCGGTGGTGGTTGCAGTGAACAAGATTGATAAACCAGAAGCCGATCCGGATCGTGTTAAGAACGAACTCTCCCAGTATGGCATCCTGCCAGAAGAGTGGGGCGGTGAAAGCCAGTTCGTACACGTATCTGCGAAAGCGGGTACCGGCATCGATGAACTGCTGGACGCTATCCTGCTGCAGGCGGAAGTTCTGGAGCTGAAAGCGGTACGTAAAGGTATGGCGAGCGGTGCGGTTATCGAATCCTTCCTCGATAAAGGTCGTGGTCCGGTTGCTACCGTTCTGGTACGTGAAGGTACTCTGCACAAGGGCGATATCGTTCTGTGTGGCTTCGAATACGGTCGTGTTCGTGCGATGCGTAACGAACTAGGTCAGGAAGTGCTGGAAGCGGGTCCGTCCATTCCGGTGGAAATCCTCGGCCTGTCCGGCGTACCGGCTGCGGGTGATGAAGTTACCGTTGTACGTGACGAGAAGAAAGCGCGTGAAGTTGCACTGTATCGTCAGGGTAAATTCCGCGAAGTTAAACTGGCGCGTCAGCAGAAATCTAAACTCGAGAACATGTTCGCCAACATGACCGAAGGCGAAGTTCACGAAGTGAACATCGTCCTGAAGGCAGACGTACAGGGTTCTGTGGAAGCGATCTCCGACTCCTTGCTGAAACTGTCTACTGACGAAGTTAAAGTGAAGATCATCGGTTCTGGCGTAGGTGGTATCACCGAAACCGACGCCACCCTGGCTGCGGCGTCCAACGCCATCCTGGTTGGCTTCAACGTACGTGCTGATGCCTCTGCACGTAAAGTGATTGAAGCGGAAAGCCTGGATCTGCGTTACTACTCCGTCATCTATAACCTGATTGACGAAGTGAAAGCGGCGATGAGCGGTATGCTGTCTCCGGAACTGAAACAGCAGATTATCGGTCTGGCGGAAGTTCGTGACGTGTTCAAATCGCCGAAATTTGGTGCCATCGCAGGCTGTATGGTTACCGAAGGTGTGGTTAAACGTCACAACCCGATCCGCGTTCTGCGTGACAACGTGGTTATCTACGAAGGCGAGCTGGAGTCCCTGCGCCGCTTCAAAGATGACGTTAACGAAGTCCGTAACGGTATGGAATGTGGTATCGGCGTTAAGAACTACAACGACGTCCGCACTGGCGATGTGATCGAAGTATTCGAAATCATCGAGATCCAACGTACCATCGCTTAAGGTTTTTAGGGTTCCATGCGGGATAAGGCGTTTACGCCGCATCCGGCATGGATTGCCTGATGTGACGCTGGCGCGTCTTATCAGGCCAACGTGAACAGCCCTTCCACCTGAAATTAATTTTAAAAAGGGGCTAACAGCCCCTTTTTTGTCAGGAGAATTTATTATGGCGAAAGAATTTGGTCGCCCGCAGCGCGTAGCGCAGGAAATGCAAAAAGAGATCGCTCTCATCCTGCAGCGTGAAATTAAAGATCCTCGCCTGGGCATGATGACCACCGTTTCCGGTGTCGAAATGTCTCGCGACCTGGCGTATGCCAAAGTATATGTGACGTTCCTCAACGACAAAGATGAAGACGCGGTTAAAGCGGGCATCAAAGCGTTGCAAGAAGCTTCTGGTTTCATCCGCAGCCTGCTGGGGAAAGCGATGCGCCTGCGTATCGTGCCGGAACTGACCTTCTTCTACGACAACTCTCTGGTTGAAGGGATGCGCATGTCAAACCTGGTGACCAGCGTGGTCAAACATGACGAAGAACGTCGTGTTAACCCGGACGACAGCAAGGAGGACTAATGAGTCGTCCTCGTCGTCGCGGTCGCGACATTAACGGCGTTTTGTTGCTGGATAAACCGCAGGGTATGTCCAGCAATGATGCGCTGCAAAAAGTGAAACGGATTTATAACGCCAACCGTGCCGGGCATACCGGTGCGCTGGACCCGCTGGCAACTGGCATGTTGCCAATTTGCTTCGGGGAAGCGACGAAGTTTTCCCAGTATCTGCTGGACTCCGACAAACGCTATCGGGTCATTGCGCGTCTTGGACAGCGTACCGATACTTCTGATGCCGACGGACAAATCGTTGAAGAACGTCCGGTAACCTTTAGCGCAGAGCAACTGGCGGCGGCGCTGGATACTTTCCGTGGCGATATCGAACAGATCCCTTCGATGTATTCAGCACTGAAATATCAGGGTAAAAAACTGTACGAATATGCGCGTCAGGGCATTGAAGTACCGCGTGAAGCGCGCCCGATTACCGTTTATGAATTGCTGTTTATTCGCCACGAAGGCAATGAGCTGGAGCTGGAAATTCACTGCTCAAAAGGCACTTATATCCGCACCATCATTGATGACCTGGGTGAAAAACTCGGTTGTGGCGCGCATGTTATTTACCTGCGTCGTCTGGCGGTAAGTAAATATCCGGTTGAACGGATGGTGACCCTGGAACATCTGCGTGAACTGGTCGAACAAGCCGAACAGCAGGATATTCCGGCTGCGGAGTTACTTGATCCATTACTGATGCTAATGGACAGTCCAGCTTCGGACTACCCGGTGGTGAATCTTCCGTTAACGTCTTCTGTTTACTTCAAAAATGGTAACCCAGTTCGTACATCCGGTGCGCCGCTGGAAGGACTGGTTCGCGTTACAGAAGGTGAGAACGGCAAGTTTATCGGTATGGGCGAAATTGACGATGAAGGCCGCGTCGCGCCTCGTCGCCTGGTGGTTGAATACCCGGCGTAATGTTAACCGTCTTGCGATAACAGGTCGCTACGAGTAGAATACTGCCGCTTAACGTCGCGTAAATTGTTTAACACTTTGCGTAACGTACACTGGGATCGCTGAATTAGAGATCGGCGTCCTTTCATTCTATATACTTTGGAGTTTTAAAATGTCTCTAAGTACTGAAGCAACAGCTAAAATCGTTTCTGAGTTTGGTCGTGACGCAAACGACACCGGTTCTACCGAAGTTCAGGTAGCACTGCTGACTGCACAGATCAACCACCTGCAGGGGCACTTTGCAGAGCACAAAAAAGATCACCACAGCCGTCGTGGTCTGCTGCGCATGGTTTCTCAGCGTCGTAAACTGCTCGACTACCTGAAACGTAAAGACGTAGCACGTTACACCCAGCTCATCGAGCGCCTGGGTCTGCGTCGCTAATTCCTGCGAGTTTCAGAAAAGGGGGCCTGAGTGGCCCCTTTTTTCAAGCTGACGGCAGCAATTCACTGGAAACTAATGTATTGTTGCTATGAATGATCTTCCGTTGCAGAGGTTCGCGCGGCTAATGAGAGGCTTTACCCACATAGAGCTGGGTTAGGGTTGTCATTAGTCGCGAGGATGCGCAGAAGATCGGGTATTAACACCAGTGCCGTAAGGTACTGTCTAAGAAAGAGAAAGGATATTACATTGCTTAATCCGATCGTTCGTAAATTCCAGTACGGCCAACACACCGTGACTCTGGAAACCGGCATGATGGCTCGTCAGGCTACTGCCGCTGTTATGGTTAGCATGGATGACACCGCGGTATTTGTTACCGTTGTTGGCCAGAAAAAAGCCAAACCAGGTCAGGACTTCTTCCCACTGACCGTTAACTATCAGGAGCGTACCTACGCTGCTGGTCGTATCCCGGGTAGCTTCTTCCGTCGTGAAGGTCGTCCAAGCGAAGGCGAAACCCTGATCGCGCGTCTGATTGACCGCCCGATTCGCCCGCTGTTCCCGGAAGGCTTCGTCAACGAAGTTCAGGTTATCGCCACCGTGGTTTCTGTTAACCCGCAAGTTAACCCGGATATCGTCGCGATGATTGGTGCTTCCGCAGCACTGTCTCTGTCTGGTATTCCGTTCAATGGTCCGATTGGTGCTGCTCGCGTAGGTTACATCAATGACCAGTACGTACTGAACCCGACTCAGGACGAGCTGAAAGAGAGCAAACTGGATCTGGTTGTTGCCGGTACTGAAGCCGCTGTTCTGATGGTTGAATCTGAAGCTGAACTGCTGAGCGAAGACCAGATGCTGGGCGCAGTAGTGTTCGGTCATGAACAACAGCAGGTTGTTATTCAGAACATCAATGAACTGGTGAAAGAAGCCGGTAAACCACGTTGGGACTGGCAGCCGGAGCCGGTAAACGAAGCGCTGAACGCGCGCGTTGCTGCACTGGCTGAAGCTCGCCTGAGCGATGCTTACCGCATCACCGACAAACAAGAGCGTTATGCGCAGGTTGATGTCATCAAATCTGAAACCATCGCGACGCTGCTTGCTGAAGACGAAACCCTGGACGAAAACGAACTGGGTGAAATTCTGCACGCTATCGAGAAAAACGTTGTTCGTAGCCGCGTACTGGCAGGCGAACCGCGTATCGACGGTCGTGAAAAAGATATGATCCGTGGTCTGGATGTGCGTACTGGCGTGCTGCCGCGTACTCACGGTTCTGCGCTGTTCACCCGTGGTGAAACGCAGGCGCTGGTTACCGCAACGCTGGGTACTGCTCGTGACGCGCAGGTTCTTGATGAACTGATGGGCGAACGTACCGATACCTTCCTGTTCCACTACAACTTCCCTCCGTACTCCGTAGGCGAAACCGGCATGGTCGGTTCTCCGAAGCGTCGTGAAATTGGTCACGGTCGTCTGGCGAAGCGCGGCGTGCTGGCAGTCATGCCGGATATGGACAAATTCCCGTACACCGTACGTGTTGTGTCTGAAATCACTGAATCCAACGGTTCCTCTTCTATGGCTTCCGTGTGCGGCGCGTCTCTGGCGCTGATGGACGCAGGTGTGCCGATCAAAGCTGCCGTTGCGGGTATCGCAATGGGTCTGGTGAAAGAAGGCGACAACTACGTTGTACTGTCTGACATTTTGGGCGACGAAGATCACCTGGGCGATATGGACTTCAAAGTTGCGGGTTCCCGCGAGGGTATCTCTGCATTGCAGATGGATATCAAAATTGAAGGTATCACCAAAGAGATCATGCAGGTTGCGCTGAACCAGGCTAAAGGTGCGCGTCTGCATATCCTGGGCGTAATGGAACAGGCGATCAACGCGCCGCGTGGCGATATCTCTGAGTTCGCACCGCGTATCCATACCATCAAGATCAACCCGGACAAGATCAAAGACGTTATCGGTAAAGGCGGCTCTGTTATCCGTGCCCTGACCGAAGAAACTGGCACTACCATCGAAATCGAAGATGACGGTACTGTGAAGATCGCAGCGACCGACGGCGAGAAAGCGAAACATGCTATTCGTCGTATCGAAGAGATCACTGCAGAAATCGAAGTGGGCCGCGTCTACACTGGTAAAGTGACCCGTATCGTTGACTTTGGCGCATTTGTTGCCATCGGCGGCGGTAAAGAAGGTCTGGTCCACATCTCTCAAATCGCTGACAAACGCGTTGAGAAAGTGACCGATTACCTGCAGATGGGTCAGGAAGTACCGGTGAAAGTTCTGGAAGTTGATCGCCAGGGCCGTATCCGTCTGAGCATTAAAGAAGCGACTGAGCAGTCTCAACCTGCTGCAGCACCGGAAGCTCCGGCTGCTGAACAGGGCGAGTAAGGTTGCCATTTGCCCTCCGCTGCGGCGGGGGGCTTTTAACCGGGCAGGACGCCTTGTTAGCAACCGGGAACAGGACGTTCATTCAACCGTGGTCTTCGGGAGTGGGAAATGAAGCCTTTTTTGCGCTGGTGTTTCGTTGCGACAGCACTTACGCTTGCAGGATGCAGTAATACTTCCTGGCGTAAAAGTGAAGTCCTCGCGGTACCATTGCAACCGACTTTACAGCAGGAAGTGATTCTGGCACGTATGGAACAAATCCTTGCCAGTCGGGCTTTAACCGATGACGAACGCGCACAGCTTTTATATGAGCGCGGAGTGTTGTATGATAGTCTCGGTCTGAGGGCATTAGCGCGTAACGATTTTTCGCAAGCGCTGGCAATCCGACCGGATATGCCTGAAGTGTTCAATTACTTAGGCATATATTTAACGCAGGCAGGCAATTTTGATGCTGCCTATGAAGCGTTTGATTCTGTACTTGAGCTTGATCCAACTTACAACTACGCGCACTTGAATCGCGGGATCGCATTATATTACGGCGGTCGTGATAAGTTAGCGCAAGATGATCTGCTGGCGTTTTATCAAGACGATCCCAATGATCCTTTCCGTAGTCTGTGGCTTTATCTCGCCGAGCAGAAGCTCGATGAGAAGCAGGCTAAAGAAGTGTTGAAACAGCACTTCGAAAAATCGGATAAGGAACAGTGGGGATGGAACATTGTCGAGTTCTACCTGGGCAACATTAGCGAACAAACGTTAATGGAAAGGCTCAAGGCGGACGCAACGGATAACACCTCGCTCGCTGAGCATCTCAGTGAAACCAACTTCTATTTAGGTAAGTACTACCTAAGTCTGGGGGATTTGGACAGCGCCACGGCACTGTTCAAACTGGCGGTTGCCAACAACGTTCATAACTTTGTTGAGCACCGATACGCATTGTTGGAATTATCGCTCCTGGGCCAGGACCAAGATGACCTGGCAGAATCGGACCAGCAATAGCTGACGTACACATCAGCCCGTAATCTTTTTTGATTGCCATCACCTTAACGGGTGAGGGCGTTGTTGTTCGTTAATACACCTACTTTGAGCCGGTTCACACTTTTCAATGAAAATTGCTGATCAATTTCATGATGAGTTATGTAGACTGGCCGCCATTAATTTTGAGGCACACGTACTACATGGCTGAATTCGAAACCACTTTTGCAGATCTGGGCCTGAAGGCTCCTATCCTTGAAGCCCTTAACGATCTGGGTTACGAAAAACCATCTCCAATTCAGGCAGAGTGTATTCCACATCTGCTGAATGGCCGCGACGTTCTGGGTATGGCCCAGACGGGGAGCGGAAAAACTGCAGCATTCTCTTTACCTCTGTTGCAGAATCTTGATCCTGAGCTGAAAGCACCACAGATTCTGGTGCTGGCACCGACCCGCGAACTGGCGGTACAGGTTGCTGAAGCAATGACGGATTTCTCTAAACACATGCGCGGCGTAAATGTGGTTGCTCTGTACGGCGGCCAGCGTTATGACGTGCAATTACGCGCCCTGCGTCAGGGGCCGCAGATCGTTGTCGGTACTCCGGGCCGTCTGCTGGACCACCTGAAACGTGGCACTCTGGACCTCTCTAAACTGAGCGGTCTGGTTCTGGATGAAGCTGACGAAATGCTGCGCATGGGCTTCATCGAAGACGTTGAAACCATTATGGCGCAGATCCCGGAAGGTCATCAGACCGCTCTGTTCTCTGCAACCATGCCGGAAGCGATTCGTCGCATTACCCGCCGCTTTATGAAAGAGCCGCAGGAAGTGCGCATTCAGTCCAGCGTGACTACCCGTCCTGACATCAGCCAGAGCTACTGGACTGTCTGGGGTATGCGCAAAAACGAAGCACTGGTACGTTTCCTGGAAGCGGAAGATTTTGATGCGGCGATTATCTTCGTTCGTACCAAAAACGCGACTCTGGAAGTGGCTGAAGCTCTTGAGCGTAACGGCTACAACAGCGCCGCGCTGAACGGTGACATGAACCAGGCGCTGCGTGAACAGACACTGGAACGCCTGAAAGATGGTCGTCTGGACATCCTGATTGCGACCGACGTTGCAGCCCGTGGCCTGGACGTTGAGCGTATCAGCCTGGTAGTTAACTACGATATCCCGATGGATTCTGAGTCTTACGTTCACCGTATCGGTCGTACCGGTCGTGCGGGTCGTGCTGGCCGCGCGCTGCTGTTCGTTGAGAACCGCGAGCGTCGTCTGCTGCGCAACATTGAACGTACTATGAAGCTGACTATTCCGGAAGTAGAACTGCCGAACGCAGAACTGCTGGGCAAACGCCGTCTGGAAAAATTCGCCGCTAAAGTACAGCAGCAGCTGGAAAGCAGCGATCTGGATCAATACCGCGCACTGCTGAGCAAAATTCAGCCGACTGCAGAAGGTGAAGAGCTGGATCTCGAAACTCTGGCTGCGGCACTGCTGAAAATGGCACAGGGTGAACGTACTCTGATCGTACCGCCAGATGCGCCGATGCGTCCGAAACGTGAATTCCGTGACCGTGATGACCGTGGTCCGCGCGATCGTAACGACCGTGGCCCGCGTGGTGACCGTGAAGATCGTCCGCGTCGTGAACGTCGTGATGTTGGCGATATGCAGCTGTACCGCATTGAAGTGGGCCGTGATGATGGTGTTGAAGTTCGTCATATCGTTGGTGCGATTGCTAACGAAGGCGACATCAGCAGCCGTTACATTGGTAACATCAAGCTGTTTGCTTCTCACTCCACCATCGAACTGCCGAAAGGTATGCCGGGTGAAGTGCTGCAACACTTTACGCGCACTCGCATTCTCAACAAGCCGATGAACATGCAGTTACTGGGCGATGCACAGCCGCATACTGGCGGTGAGCGTCGTGGCGGTGGTCGTGGTTTCGGTGGCGAACGTCGTGAAGGCGGTCGTAACTTCAGCGGTGAACGCCGTGAAGGTGGCCGTGGTGATGGTCGTCGTTTTAGCGGCGAACGTCGTGAAGGCCGCGCTCCGCGTCGTGATGACTCTACCGGTCGTCGTCGTTTCGGTGGTGATGCGTAATCATCGCTGAACAGCGAACACAATCTGTAAAATAATATATACAGCCCCGATTTTTACCATCGGGGCTTTTTTTCTGTCTTTTGTACTCGCGTACTGGTACAGTGCAATGCATAACAACGCAGTCGCACTATTTTTCACTGGAGAGAAGCCCTCATGGCAACACTAACCACCACCCAAACGTCACCGTCGCTGCTTGGCGGCGTGGTGATTATCGGCGGCACCATTATTGGCGCAGGGATGTTTTCTCTGCCAGTGGTCATGTCCGGGGCGTGGTTTTTCTGGTCAATGGCGGCGCTGATCTTTACCTGGTTCTGTATGCTGCATTCCGGCTTGATGATTCTGGAAGCTAACCTGAATTACCGAATCGGTTCGAGTTTTGACACCATCACCAAAGATTTGCTGGGCAAAGGCTGGAACGTGGTCAACGGTATTTCCATTGCCTTTGTGCTCTATATCCTGACCTATGCCTATATTTCTGCCAGTGGTTCAATTCTGCATCACACCTTCGCAGAGATGTCGCTAAACGTCCCGGCACGGGCGGCGGGTTTTGGTTTTGCACTGCTGGTAGCGTTTGTGGTGTGGTTGAGTACTAAGGCCGTCAGCCGCATGACGGCGATTGTGCTGGGGGCGAAAGTCATTACCTTCTTCCTCACCTTTGGCAGCCTGTTGGGGCATGTGCAGCCTGCGACATTGTTCAACGTTGCAGAAAGCAATGCATCTTATGCGCCGTATCTGCTGATGACATTGCCGTTCTGCCTGGCGTCGTTTGGTTATCACGGTAACGTGCCAAGCCTGATGAAGTATTACGGCAAAGATCCGAAAACCATCGTGAAATGCCTGGTGTACGGTACGCTGATGGCACTGGCGCTGTATACCATCTGGTTGCTGGCGACGATGGGTAACATCCCGCGTCCGGAGTTTATCGGTATTGCAGAGAAGGGCGGTAATATTGATGTGCTGGTACAGGCATTAAGCGGCGTGCTGAACAGCCGTAGCCTGGACCTTCTGCTGGTCGTGTTCTCAAACTTTGCGGTAGCGAGTTCGTTCCTTGGCGTAACGCTGGGTTTGTTTGACTATCTGGCAGATCTGTTTGGTTTCGATGACTCGGCTATGGGCCGCTTGAAAACAGCATTGTTGACCTTTGCACCGCCTGTTGTGGGTGGTCTGCTGTTCCCGAATGGATTCCTGTACGCCATTGGTTATGCTGGTTTAGCGGCTACCATCTGGGCGGCAATTGTTCCGGCACTGCTGGCCCGCGCATCGCGTAAACGCTTTGGCAGCCCGAAATTCCGCGTCTGGGGCGGCAAGCCGATGATTACGCTGATTCTGGTGTTTGGCGTCGGCAACGCATTGGTACATATTTTATCGAGCTTTAATTTACTGCCGGTGTATCAGTAATCAGCGGTGCCTTATCCGACATTTCTGCTGCCTACACAATGCCTGATGCGCTTCGCTTATCAGGTCTACGTAGGACAGCGTTGCCAGCTCGGATAAGGCTTCCCGCGTTAAGACACACTATCCCAACAACTCTTCCTTAACATCCATCGCCAGCTCAAACGAATGCAGCCGCGCCTGGTGGTCGAAAATCTGCCCGTTGACCATAATCTCATCGGCGTCGGTTTCGCGCAGGATCGACTGCAAGCCATGACGCACTTTCGCTTTATCACCTACCAACGACATACTCAGCGCCTGCTGCACACCATACTGTTCGGACGGCGACCAGAACTGATCCATATTTTGAATCGGTGGCGGCAGTTGCCCGGTTTCGCCGCGGCGCAGCTTCACAAAGGCTTGCTGCATTGAGGTAAACAGGAATTCGGCATCGCGGTTGCTGTCGGCGGCGATAATATTGATGCACACCATCGCGTATGGTTTTTCCAGTCGTGCCGACGGTTTGAAGTTGCTGCGATAAAGATGCAGCGCCTGGAACAACATATCCGGCGCGAAGTGTGAGGCAAACGCGAACGGCAGACCAAGCTGCGCCGCCAGTTGCGCGCTGTAAAGACTGGAGCCTAACAACCACACGGGGATTTTCTCGCCATAGCCTGGTACCGGGCGCACATGCGGATTGGGATCGCGGGCGTCAAACCAGTCCACCAGCTCCGCGACATCGCGGGGGAAATTATCAATATCGCCGCTCATATGGCGACGCAGCGCCATCATTGTCCGTTGGTCACTACCTGGCGCACGACCCAGCCCCAAATCGATTCGCCCCGGATAGAGTGTATTGAGCGTGCCGAACTGTTCGGCAATGACCAACGGTGAGTGGTTAGGCAACATCACGCCGCCAGACCCCAGATGCAGCGTGGTGGTATTCGCCGCCAGATAGCCAATCAATACCGACGTGGCAGCACTGGCAATGCCAGTCATATTGTGGTGTTCTGCCAGCCAGTAGCGATGATAGCCGCGCTTTTCAGCCAGACGGGCGAGATCGAGAGAGTGGGAGAATGCTTCTCGCGCTGAAGAACCTTCGGGAATGGGGGCCAGATCGAGTAGCGAAAACGCAATGGTTTTATCAGTCATAACAGCTCACCTTGTTACCGATTAATCTTTAATACTGCATTAAAGAGTAGTTAAAGTTGTTAACAAAGTGAGCTGTGCTCTAAATAATTCGAGTTGCAGGAAGGCGACAAGAGAGTGAATCCCCAGGAGCTTACATAAGTAAGTGACTGGGGTGAACGAATGCAGATGCAGCACATGCAACTTGAAGTATGACGAGCATATTTACTTAGGCTTGCAGCTCCAGTCCTGCCAGCCGCCGCCAGTAGCCGTTACAGTCGCTGTTTGCCGTCAACAATAGTGGCGCAGCGCCATTTTCATTAGCGCGGAAGGCGTCGAGCATCGCGAAAGTGTCAGTACCCTGCGGTGACAGGCGGACCACATCAACCAATCCCTGCATGGATGTCAGCTCGTTACCGAGGTTGTAAACGTAGCCGCTCATGGTCTGAATGCCATTGAGTACAAACACTTGTTGGTTTTCCTGCGACAGCACGTTGCGCCCGTTCGGATACTTAATGCAGCAGGTTTCACACTCATCTTTCGGGCGGTCTTCCGAACGCGCGGTAAAGCAGCGAGCGGAGTAGGCCAGCGGTAGATGACCGTAGCTCAGGACTTCCACTTCAAACTGGTTGCGAATGCCCAGCTCATCGCACTGATTAAGCAGATTCACCAGCCAGTCGCGGGAAAGCTCCACCGGCATACACCAGCGCATCATGCCCTGTTTGAGCAATATTTTCAGCGTCACCGCGTTGTAGCAGTTCAGCGCGTGCCCGGCGACGAACGGCAGTTTGCGTTCAGCGCACATATTCACCACGCCGAGATCGCTGGCTTCAATCAGAAACTCACCGTTCTCAACATAGCGTTTCAGTTCGCCCAGTTCAGAGGATGCCTGCACCAGCGCCAGCGTGGAGAGCACAATCTGCTTGCCACTTCCGGCGAGCGATTTTGCCATCTCCAGCCAGTCGCCAACTTTGGTTGCCCGGCACTTGCTGCATACCGCTTCACCAAGATAAATCACGTCGGCGCTGCTGGTGGCGGCCTGCTGATAAAAATCTTCCAGCGTCTCTTTTGGCCAGTACCACAGCACTGGCCCTAAGGAATATTTCATTGCTCTTCTCACTGCCATTTACGGTGATACGCGCCAAGGGTGGTCTGCGTGCCTTCGGACATCGACCCGAGCGTCTCCATCCACGCGCTTTGCGGATCGGCCTTACAACGGTCGATAGCCTGACGCCAGACTTTCGCCACCTGGCTGACATACGCCGGGCTACGCTGGCGGCCTTCAATTTTCACCGAAGCAATATTCGCCGCCATTAACTCCGGCAGCAGTTCCAGGGTATTGAGACTGGTTGGTTCTTCCAGCGCGTGATAGCGCTCGCCGTCCACCAGATAACGCCCTTTACACAGCGTCGGATAACCTGCGTTTTCGCCGTCCTGATAACGGTCGATCAGCACTTCGTTCAGGCGGGATTCCAGCCCCTGCGGCGTTTGTTGCCAGCGCACGAAACGGGCCGGAGAACACGCGCCCACGGTGTTAGGCGACTCACCCGTCAGATACGACGACAGATAGCAACGGCCTTCCGACATAATGCACAGGCTGCCGAAAGCAAACACTTCCAGTGGTACAGGTGTGACCCGTGCCAGCTGTTTCACCTGATGAATCGACAACACGCGCGGCAGCACCACGCGGGCAACGTCAAAATGGCGATGATAAAAGTTAATCGCCTCTTCATTGGTCGCCGAAGCCTGCACCGATACGTGGCGCTCAATATTCGGATAACGCTCGGCGGCGTATTCCAGCATGGCGAGGTCGGCGAGGATCAGCGCGTCGGCACCCAGCTGCGCCGCCATATCCACGGCGCGCTGCCAACGGGCGTAACCGTCCGGATGCGCAAAAGTGTTAATCGCGATGTGAAGTTTGCGGCGATGTTGATGGACAAAACTCACCGCTTCCTGCAATTTTTTCTCGGTAAAGTTAAGGCCGGCGAAGTGACGGGCATTGGTATCATCTTTTAGCCCGATATAAACAGCATCTGCGCCGTTTTCGATGGCCGCCTTAAGCGCCGGGAGATTTCCGGCAGGGCAGAGCAGCTCCATAATTTTTCCTGAAGGTTGCGCTATCAAAACGCAAAAATGTTAACGAACTGGGATTTTAGTTAACCTTGCTGCGACAATTTTTGATTTAAGGCAGTTAAAGTTGTATTGGTGGTAGCAGCAATTTCATATGGAATTGTTGATTTATACCGCTATGTTATTTTTCTGATATGGCAAAATAGGATGATTGTTGAAACAGGGAGTAAAACTCGTGTTGGATAAACTGTGTTCCCGTATTGTGCATTTGGGGCCATCTCTGTTGAGTGTACCGGTAAAACTGACGCCATTTGCGCTAAAACGCCAGGTTCTTGAGCAGGTCTTAAGCTGGCAATTCCGTCAGGCGCTGGATGATGGCGAGCTGGAGTTTCTTGAAGGCCGCTGGTTAAGTATTCATGTGCGTGATATTGACCTGCAATGGTTTACCTCGGTGGTGAATGGCAAACTGGTGGTCAGCCAGAACGCGCAAGCTGATGTGAGTTTTAGTGCCGACGCCAGCGATCTGCTGATGATTGCGGCGCGTAAACAAGATCCAGATACGCTCTTCTTCCAGCGTCGGCTGGTGATTGAAGGCGATACGGAGCTGGGGCTGTATGTGAAAAACCTGATGGACGCCATTGAACTGGAGCAAATGCCGAAAGCCTTACGCATGATGCTGCTGCAACTGGCGGATTTTGTTGAGGCGGGAATGAAAACCGCGCCTGAAACCAAACAGACATCGGTAGGTGAACCATGCTAATTCGAGTAGAAATTCCCATTGATGCGCCGGGTATTGATGCCCTGCTGCGTCGCTCATTCGAAAGTGATGCGGAAGCGAAGCTGGTTCACGATCTGCGTGAAGATGGCTTTCTGACGCTGGGGCTGGTGGCGACAGATGACGAAGGTCAGGTCATTGGCTATGTGGCATTTAGTCCGGTTGATGTGCAGGGCGAAGACCTGCAATGGGTCGGCATGGCACCGTTGGCGGTTGATGAAAAATACCGTGGACAGGGGCTGGCACGCCAACTGGTCTATGAAGGACTCGATTCGCTTAATGAGTTCGGCTATGCCGCAGTGGTGACGCTGGGCGATCCGGCGCTGTACAGTCGTTTCGGCTTTGAACTGGCGGCGCATCACGATCTGCGTTGCCGCTGGCCGGGCACTGAAAGCGCCTTCCAGGTACATCGTTTAGCGGATGACGCGCTGAATGGCGTAACCGGTCTGGTTGAGTATCACGAGCATTTCAATCGCTTTTAATCTCCGGGGTTTGCAGGCTGCTCAACAGTTCTGCAAACCCTGCGCCTTCCGCTACCAGACGCTCTTTTTGCCGTTTGGTCAGTTGCTTAACGCGATATTCCGCCCGTAGTGCCAGCGAACGGTCGCCCACTGGCGCAGAAAACGCCAGCGTCAGTTCTCCTTTCCCGCGCAGTGCTTTCGCCCCTTTGCCGCTTTGGTGCTGCTGATAGCGGCGTTCGACATCCGTGGTGATCCCGGTATAAAGCTTATTGTCGGCGGTACGGATCAAGTAAAGAAACCAGGGTGTCATCGTCTGCGTCGCATGTTAAGGTCAGGCCCACAGTATAAAAGAGAACAGCAATGGAAACACTCATCACCATCAGCCGTTGGTTGGCAAAACAACATGTTGTCACCTGGTGTGTGCAGCAGGAAGGGGAACTGTGGTGCGCTAATGCTTTTTATCTGTTTGATGCGCAGAAAGTCGCCTTCTACATTTTGACGGAAGAAAAAACGCGCCACGCGCAGATGAGTGGGCCGCAGGCTGCGGTTGCCGGAACGGTAAACGGTCAGCCGAAAACGGTAGCGTTAATTCGCGGTGTGCAGTTTAAAGGTGAGATCCGCAGGCTGGAAGGTGAGGAAAGCGACCTCGCGCGCAAGGCGTACAATCGTCGCTTTCCGGTTGCCAGAATGCTGTCGGCCCCGGTGTGGGAAATCCGGCTCGATGAAATCAAATTCACCGACAACACGCTGGGCTTTGGTAAAAAAATGATTTGGCTACGCGACTCAGGCACCGAGCAGGCGTAACGCCTCGCGGTTAAACGCTGGCAGATCGTCCGGTGTCCGGCTGGTAACCAGCTGATCTTTATCAACCACGACTTCCTGATCGTAAAATTCCGCGCCCGCATTTTTAACATCAATAATGATCGGTTTAACTGCGGTCAGTTTGCGCCCCCGAATCACATCGGCGCTGATCAGCAGCTGCGGACCGTGACAGATGGCGAAAACAGGTTTGCCGCTATTCACAAAATCACGGGTAAAGGTGACAAAACGGTTGTCCCCACGCAGATAATCCGGTGAATGGCCGCCCGGTAGCAGCAGGGCATCAAACTCCGCTGGCGTCACTTCATCGATGGATTTATCGATGGTCACGCTGGCTTCTCCTTTTTTGCCTTTCACCGTTTTACCCGCTTGCTTTTCAATGGTAATTACTTCGTGTCCGGCTTTACGGAACTCGTCTGCGGGTGAAGTAAATTCTGAATCCTCAAATTCATCACTGATTAAAACGGCAATTTTCTTACTCATGCTTCCTCCGCGTTGTTGCATTGGATGAGGCGAATTTCCCACAATCGGGGATAATTACCTCATGGTCTATTAAGCCTGGTGCATGAGCCGTGGAGCGCAAGGCAGACAATTCTGTAAAGGAGCGAAGATGAGTCAGGTACTGATTACAGGCGCAACGGGGCTGGTGGGCGGTCACCTGCTGCGGATGTTGATTAATGAACCGAAAGTTAACGCCATTGCTGCGCCGACGCGACGTCCGTTGGGCGATATGCCCGGGGTGTTGAATCCCCATGATCCGCAACTGAGTGACGCGTTGGCGCAGGTCACCGAACCCATCGACATTGTGTTTTGTTGTCTCGGCACCACGCGGCGAGAAGCGGGGAGCAAAGAGGCGTTTATTCATGCCGATTACACGCTGGTAGTAGATACCGCATTAACCGGGCGGCGGCTGGGCGCGCAGCATATTCTGGTGGTCAGTGCTATGGGGGCCAATGCCCACTCGCCGTTTTTCTATAACCGCGTCAAAGGGGAGATGGAAGAAGCATTAATTGCCCAGAACTGGCCGAAATTGACCATTGCTCGCCCGTCGATGTTACTGGGCGATCGTAGCAAACAGCGGATGAACGAAACGCTTTTTGCGCCGCTGTTCCGTTTGTTACCAGGTAACTGGAAATCCATTGATGCGAGAGACGTGGCGCGGGTCATGCTGGCAGAGGCGATGCGGCCTGAGCATGAAGGCGTGACGATTTTAAGCTCTTCAGAATTACGCAAAAGAGCTGAATAATTATTCCCAAGAATTGATAGTGAGCGTAATATTCACGCGCTCAATTATCATAACTTATTCCTAGGGAATGCTATGACTGGTCAGTCTTCATCTCAGGCGGCAACGCCCATTCAGTGGTGGAAACCCGCGCTTTTCTTTCTCGTTGTCATTGCCGGTCTCTGGTATGTGAAATGGCAACATTACTACGGCAAAGCGTTTACTGCAGCCGAAACCCACAGTATCGGTAAATCTATCCTTGCGCAGGCGGATGCTAATCCGTGGCAAGCGGCGTTGGATTACGCGATGATCTATTTCCTCGCAGTATGGAAAGCGGCGGTGCTGGGGGTGATCCTCGGTTCGTTGATTCAGGTGCTGATCCCGCGTGACTGGTTGTTGCGTACGCTTGGGCAATCGCGCTTTCGCGGCACGCTGCTGGGAACGCTGTTTTCGCTGCCGGGCATGATGTGTACCTGCTGTGCGGCTCCGGTCGCGGCGGGGATGCGTCGCCAACAGGTATCGATGGGCGGTGCGCTGGCATTCTGGATGGGCAATCCGGTGTTAAACCCGGCGACGCAGGTGTTTATGGGGTTTGTCCTCGGCTGGGGTTTTGCGGCGATTCGTCTGGTGGCCGGGCTGGTGATGGTGTTGCTGATTGCGACGCTGGTGCAAAAATGGGTGCGTGAAACACCGCAAACGCAGGCACCGGTCGAAATTGACATACCGGAAGCACAGTGCGGTTTTTTTAGCCGCTGGGGCAGGGCGCTATGGACACTTTTCTGGAGTACGATCCCGGTTTACATCCTTGCAGTACTGGTGTTGGGTGCCGCACGCGTCTGGTTATTCCCCCATGCCGATGGTGCTGTCGATAACAGCCTGATGTGGGTGGTGGCGATGGCGGTAGCAGGATGCTTGTTTGTCATTCCCACGGCAGCAGAAATTCCGATTGTACAAACGATGATGCTGGCAGGTATGGGAACCGCTCCGGCGCTGGCATTGTTGATGACGCTCCCGGCAGTGAGTTTGCCGTCACTGATTATGCTGCGCAAAGCGTTCCCGGCGAAAGCCTTATGGCTGACAGGGGCGATGGTGGCAGTGTCTGGTGTGATTGTCGGCGGGCTGGCGCTGTTGTTCTGATTTGAGGGAAAACATGTCGGATGCGGCGTAAACGCCTTATCCGACCTACGGTTTGCATCGTTGTAGGCCTGATAAGACGCGGCAAGCGTCGCATCAGGCATTACAAGGGGCTGCTATTTAATAAACGTAAACGCTGTGGTTACCCGCTTTACGCCGCTCACCCGGCTGGCAATATCTGCCGCCGCTTTCGCTTCACGTTCAGTCACCAGCCCCATCAGGAACACTTCACCGTTTTCGGTGGTCACTTTCACTTTGGACGATTTCACCAGGTCGCTGGTTAAGAGCTGCGAACGCACTTTGGTGGTGATCCACGTATCGTTAGATGCTTCGCCCAGACCAATCGGCTGGCCCTGACGAATCTCGTTATACACTTCGTTGGCACCGTCTACGCCCATAGCAATATGTTTGGCGCGAGCCGAAAGTTCAGCATTTGGTGACTGCCCAACCAGCAGCACTTTGCCCTGATACGCCGTGACATTAATACGGGTTTCTTTCTTAATCTGTTCGTCTTTCGACAATGCGCTGTTCACGCGCACTTCCAGGGTACCATCGTCCACCTGGGTGCCGACACTGCGTGGGTCAGTTGCGGCTTTGGTACCCACAGCAGCGGTACCCACTACGGCAGCGGCAACACAACCTTGCAACAGCAGCGCGGAAATAAGGACTGCGATTGGCGATAATGCCTTCATGTATTCTCCTTAATCATCCTGGTGAGGGAAAAGCGTGTTATCGATCAGATCGCACAGGCAATTTACCGTCAGCATATGCATTTCCTGAATGCGAGCACTACGATGCGAAGGAATGCGGATCTCCACATCCTGTGGCCCTAACAAACCTGCAAGTTCGCCGCCGTCATAGCCGGTCAATGCCACAATGGTCATATCACGCGTAACGGCGGCTTCAACTGCTTTAACAATATCGCGGCTGTTGCCACGGGTGGAAATGGCTAACAATACATCTCCCGCATGACCCAGCGCCCGCACCTGTTTTGCATACACTTCATCATGTAAGCGATCGTTGGCAATCGCCGTTAAGACAACATTATCAGTATTTAGTGCAATGGCAGGTAAGCTGGGCCGCTCCGTTTCGAAACGGTTGATCATGCTGGCAGCAAAATGCTGTGCATTGGCAGCGGAAGTTCCATTACCACAACAGAGGATTTTGTTGCCATTGAGCAGAGACTGAACCAGCGTCATGGCTGCACGGGAGATGGCATCCGGAAGCGCCTCTGCCGCCGCAATTTGAGTTTGAATGCTTTCAGTGAAGCAAGCTTTAATTCTTTCTTGCACGCTAATCCTTAAACCTTAATTATGAGTGGTCATTAAAGGCATCCTTAATCCACTCAACCTCATTCCCGGTGAAGGCTACCACATCGAACCGGCAATCCACAGTATCAAAACTCCCATTATGACGCGCGAGCCACAAGCGGGCAGTCTGTAATAATTTGTGTTGTTTGCTGCGGGTCACACTGGCTGCCGCGCCGCCATAAAGCGCAGAGCGGCGGTAACGCACCTCGACAAAAACGGTGGTCCAGCCTTCACGCATTATCAGATCGATCTCACCGCCACGCTCGTTCACGTTAGCGGCGACAAATCGCAGTCCTTTGCCTTCCAGCCAGCGACGCGCTTGTACTTCCCACGCATCGCCGGTCTGTTTGGTGGTTAACTGGCGGGGACTACCTGACCTTGTTGGTACTGTAGCCATGATAACTTCCTGTTAATCACGCAATCCGGGTTTGCCGTCAGGCTTCCGGTATTACCGTTGATTTCAAAACCCTGAACCTGGCGCATTTGTGAGAAATGATTTGCCAGCGACCAGGCATCGACGCCCATCGCATACATGCGAGCCAGTGAATAATCGTTATTCACCGCGCTGAGTGCCTGCTGCATTAACGGCAGATTACCGCCCGCCAGCATCGGGATTTCGCTGTACTGCAAACCTTCCATCTCCAGACGGAAATCCGGGCCTGCGGTGCCTTGTGCGCTGCGGGAGCTGGCGTACAGCATTGCACCGCTCTGGCTACCGTTACGCATGGCGATCATCGGTTTGATAAAAGCGATTTCACCCGGCGTTGCCACAATGTACACCGCATCGACACGACCGCCATTATTGGTGAACTGGTCATCGGTTGGCGTGGTTTGCAGCGTTGGATTGTTGGTCGTCATGCCGGAGTCGGTTGTCGCTCTGGGAGTAATCGGGGTACCCGTTAAAGCGATACCAGAACCGCCGTTAACACCCGCGCGTAATTCGCTGGTGGAACCAAATTTTTGTTGCAGAACGGTGCCGCCGCCCAGTTTCTGCCACTCCTGCGCAAACGCATTGGCTACGCGATCGCCCAATGAACTGCGTGGGATCAGCACCAGCGGCGCTTGTTTACCCTGGTCACGAATATGACGCGCTGCATCGCGCGCTTCGTCTTCCGGTGAAAGCGCGAAGTAACAAATATTGACGCGGTTTTCGATATTCTCCGGCTGGTTCAGTGCCAGCACGTTCAGCGGGGTGTTGCTCTTAAGCAACTCTTCAACGTTATTTTTCAGCAACGGACCAACCACAATACTCGCGCCATCCTGCTGAACATGGCTTAAGATCTGGCTAAGTGGTTGTGATGAGGTATCGTAGATTTTCAGCTCTGCGGATGGATTTGCGGGTGCGCTTACCGCTGCGGTGCTTGTCGCCGGGGCGCTTACAGGCACCGGCTGGGCCGCAGGCTGATCACCGGTCAGATCGCTAACCGAGGCTTGTGCCGGGCTGGCAACGCCATCCGCAGTTTGCGGCTGAGGTTGTTCTGCTACGTCTGCGGCAGGTGCGGCAGCTACCTGAGCCGCCACTGGCTGAGTGCCGATATTTTTCGCCGCTTCAAAGCCTTGCTGAATAGTGCGACCAAATACCGCTGCCTGGCCATTCAGCGGCAACAGCAGGGCGATTTTGTTGGTCGAGGCTGGTTTAAACGCTTTTACGTTAACCAACTGCGTTGGCAGCATTTTCGCGCCCGGATTGTTCGGATAACGTTTCTGCCAGTCGGCGATCCCGGCTTTCATCATATCGGGATCGTTACGGTTATCAAACCAGACGCGCTGCAGATCCAGCCAGCCTTGCAGAATATTTTCGTCGGCGTTGATCACCAGCGTATTCGCCTGTTCCTGAGTCATGGAGGAGAGCGCCTGCCAGGTGGCATCAATATTCTGCTTTTTTTCTTTCGCGCCGAGCAGCGGTTCCTGAGCAATTAACGCGCGCAGTAAATCAATGGAAGGACGCCCCTGGCTGGCATCGATTTTTGCCTGCCAGTAACGCGCTTGCTGGTTTTGTTCTAAATCGGCAGGTGTGATTTTCGCCAGCAAGTTTTGCGCGCCAGCAAAATCTTTCTGCGCCAGTTTAATCTCTACCGCCAGCAGTGTTTTCTCGCGACGCTGAGAATCGTTCAGTTCTTGCGGTAGTTGGTTAAACAACTCAACCGCCTGCCCGGTTTTACCTTCTTTCACCAGTGCACGAATGGCGAGTAATTGCCAGTTGATCCTGGTATCATCAGAGCTTTGCTGCATCTGCTGAAGATAAAAGGCAGAATCAGCCTGCGCCGTGCCCTGCATATAAGCAGTGGACTGAGCGGGAGTATGGGTGCCACAACCGGCGAAAATCAGGGCTGCCAGAACAACAGGCAGACAACGCGCGGCTTTCAAACGAGAAAATGTTGAGGGTACCATAATGTATCCAGTGATATTTTTTTACGCAATGCTCAATATTAAATCGGCAATACGGACGACACAATGAAACAACACCAATCGGCGGATAATTCTCAGGGCCAGCTTTACATTGTACCGACACCAATCGGCAATCTGGCGGATATCACCCAGCGTGCGTTAGAGGTATTACAGGCCGTTGATCTGATTGCCGCCGAGGATACTCGTCACACCGGTTTATTGCTGCAACATTTTGGGATTAATGCCCGGTTGTTTGCGCTGCACGACCATAACGAACAACAAAAAGCCGAAACGCTGCTGGCGAAGCTGCAAGAGGGGCAAAACATTGCGCTGGTTTCCGATGCCGGAACGCCGCTAATTAACGATCCTGGCTACCATCTGGTGCGTACCTGCCGTGAAGCGGGGATTCGCGTGGTGCCGCTACCCGGGCCGTGTGCTGCTATCACTGCGTTAAGCGCCGCGGGTTTACCCTCTGACCGTTTCTGTTACGAAGGCTTTTTACCTGCCAAATCAAAAGGCCGCCGTGATGCGCTAAAAGCCATTGAAGCGGAGCCGCGCACGCTGATTTTTTATGAATCCACCCACCGTCTGTTAGATAGCCTGGAAGATATCGTTGCGGTATTAGGCGAATCCCGCTACGTGGTTCTGGCGCGTGAGCTGACCAAAACCTGGGAAACCATTCACGGCGCGCCCGTTGGCGAACTGCTGGCGTGGGTAAAGGAAGATGAAAACCGTCGCAAAGGCGAAATGGTGCTGATTGTCGAAGGTCATAAAGCACAGGAAGAAGACTTACCCGCCGATGCCCTGCGCACGCTGGCGCTGCTACAGGCAGAACTGCCGCTGAAAAAAGCGGCGGCGCTGGTCGCAGAAATTCATGGCGTGAAGAAAAATGCGCTGTATAAGTATGCGCTGGAGCAGCAGGGGTAACAGTGCCGAAGCGTTGCGTTAATCAAAACGCAACGTCTTCTTTTACCGCACCATGACGGTAATGGTGGCTGTGCCCTGAAATTTTCCTGTTTCCAGCTCACCACCGACCAGATTAACTGGCCAGGCGCGCATATTGACGGTGCCATGCCCGGAAGGATCAACGGGAAGGATACCGTTCTGAAAAGGAATATTTGCAACTCCGCCGCCGAGATTTTCAATACGAATACCGACATCGGGCACATTGTCTGAACTTCTTCGCCTGGCGACCAGGTTGTACTGGTCTACTACCCCAGTTGTACCGTCGATGCGCATTTGCAACGAGTTTTTAATCTTTGAAGTATCACCACAGTCATAAGTGATATCAAAGTCTACTGGAGTAAAACCGTCTGGCATGGCATTGCGGGTGGTAAACTTCTGACCATTGATGAATCCAAAATTAACCTTAATAACATCGCCCTGATTAATTTTGCACGACTGTGGGGCGGTGAAATTTCCCTGAATCGATAACTTGACTAAATCATGGAAGTCACCTGTAGACGGGCTTCCCATTCCATCGACCCACGCGCCTTTAATGACGGCAATATCCGTTTTCGGAATGGTCATCGAGCCGAGAAATGGCTTGGTGACATACAGGGTAAAGGTGGTATTTGCACCAATATTAACGGGTCCATAACGAGACGTGTCACCCTGGCAAACACCCGTTTGGGTTGCAGCAGAATATACGGTGCTGCTTTTTATCTGTGTGAATCGGGTGTTAACAGAGACAACCTGGTCGGTTGTGAGTCCTGGAATGTCGTTTGCCTGTAATGTGGTTTTAATATCCAGGCTGTCATTGAGTTTGTAATATCCTGTCTGATGTCCAGTGGTGGTAAGTACGGGGCTGACCATATAGACAAGTTTAACTGCCTTACCCGCAGAGCAGGAACAGGCGTATTGCCAGTTTGAAGTGGTCAACAAAAACTGGCCACCGAGTTAGAGTTTTTCCAGTATCGATTTTCCTATTCGTTTGGGGGTAACCCACCGTTATATTCGTGCGGTCTTAGTGCGCTGTAATATCCAACGATATAGTCCGTTATGGCGTGAGCTGCCTCGCTGAAGC
>NZ_MECT01000276.1:0-1678 GCF_001722145.1 Shigella sp. FC1544 | reverse complement strand
TTTCTGGTGCGTACCGGGCTGAGAGGCGGTGTAAGTGAACTGTAGTTGCCATGTTTTACGGCAATGAGAGCAGAGATAGCGCTGATGTCCGGCAGTGCTTTTGCCGTTACGCACCACGCCTTCAGTAGCGGAGCAGGAAGGACATCTGATGGAAATGGAAGCCACGCAAGCACCTTAAAATCACCATCATACACTAAATCAGTAAGTTGGCAGCATTACCGTGCACGGTATAGAAATAAGTAACAAAAGAGAATATATTCCGGCACCTTCGCTACATAAAAGGTGCCGAAAATAACGCAAGAAATTATTTTTCCGGCAGTTTTATATCTTTAAACATGACCTCAATTTCTTCATTAGAGCGCAATGCGACAGCCGCATCAACGACATCACGCGTTAAATGCGGTGCAAAACGCTGAATGAAATCATACATATAACTGCGAAAAAAAGTACTACGGCGAAAACCAATTTTGGTTGTACTGTGGCTGAAGATATCGTGAGCATCAACGCGCACAAGGTCCGGATCGGCGACCGGATCCACCGCCATGCTGGCAATGACCCCTACCCCCAGCCCTAACCGGACGTAAGTTTTAATGACGTCAGCATCCGTTGCCGTGAAAACGATACGCGGCGTTAACCCTGCGCGGTTAAAGGCAGTATCCAGTTCTGAACGTCCGGTAAAGCCGAAGGTATATGTCACCAACGGATATTGCGCCAGTTCTTCAATGGTAATGGCTTTTTTGCCTGCCAGCGGGTGATCCGGAGTGACTACAATAGCCCGATTCCAGTGGTAGCACGGTAACATCACTAAATCTTCATACAGATGCAGCGCTTCTGTGGCGATAGCGAAATCGGCATTGCCTTTAGAGACGGCATCAGCAATTTGTGTCGGCGAGCCCTGGTGCATATGCAAAGAAACGCGAGGATAACGCTCAATAAAGCCTTTGATGACGTTTGGTAATGCGTAGCGTGCCTGGGTATGCGTGGTGGCGATATACAGTGAGCCTTTATCCGGCCAGGTGTGCTCTCCGGCAACCGATTTTATGGCATCGACTTTCGACAGGACTTCGCGAGCGATACGAATTATTTCTTGCCCTGCTGGCGTTACCTGCGTCAGGTGCTTGCCGCTTCGGGAAAAAATTTGAATGCCTAGCTCGTCTTCCAGCATTCTGACTTGTTTACTGATCCCGGGTTGTGATGTGTAAAGTCCTTCCGCTGTTGATGAGACATTCAGGTTATGATTGACCACCTCAACAATATAGCGAAGTTGTTGTAATTTCATGTTAAACCATCCACTTAGACGCCATCAGAACATCGTTTTTTCGTCACACCTGGCGGGTGACTAATACGATTTAATAATAAAAAAGGTGCTAACTATAACCACTATATCATTTATAGCCTTAGTGTATAGGTGTGAATAAAAAATAATATGCAATAAAAAAGGGCTGCTTTCGCGACCCTGGTAATGCTGCCAACTTACTGATTTAGTGTATGATGGTGATTTTAAGGTGCTTGCGTGGCTTCCATTTCCATCAGATGTCCTTCCTGCTCCGCTACTGAAGGCGTGGTGCGTAAC
The DNA here is from genome assembly GCF_001722145.1 of Shigella sp. FC1544. NCBI lineage: Bacteria > Pseudomonadati > Pseudomonadota > Gammaproteobacteria > Enterobacterales > Enterobacteriaceae > Shigella > Shigella sp. FC1544. Next base: position 105 of record NZ_MECT01000276.1, on the reverse strand, counting down.
GGCAAAAGCACTGCCGGACATCAGCGCTATCTCTGCTCTCATTGCCGTAAAACATGGCAACTACAGTTCACTTACACCGCCTCTCAGCCCGGTACGCACCAGAAA
>NZ_MECT01000275.1:0-1693 GCF_001722145.1 Shigella sp. FC1544 | reverse complement strand
ATCAGACAATCTGTGTGAGCACTGCAAAGTACGCTTCTTTAAGGTAAGGAGGTGATCCAACCGCAGGTTCCCCTACGGTTACCTTGTTACGACTTCACCCCAGTCATGAATCACAAAGTGGTAAGCGCCCTCCCGAAGGTTAAGCTACCTACTTCTTTTGCAACCCACTCCCATGGTGTGACGGGCGGTGTGTACAAGGCCCGGGAACGTATTCACCGTGGCATTCTGATCCACGATTACTAGCGATTCCGACTTCATGGAGTCGAGTTGCAGACTCCAATCCGGACTACGACGCACTTTATGAGGTCCGCTTGCTCTCGCGAGGTCGCTTCTCTTTGTATGCGCCATTGTAGCACGTGTGTAGCCCTGGTCGTAAGGGCCATGATGACTTGACGTCATCCCCACCTTCCTCCAGTTTATCACTGGCAGTCTCCTTTGAGTTCCCGGCCGGACCGCTGGCAACAAAGGATAAGGGTTGCGCTCGTTGCGGGACTTAACCCAACATTTCACAACACGAGCTGACGACAGCCATGCAGCACCTGTCTCACGGTTCCCGAAGGCACATTCTCATCTCTGAAAACTTCCGTGGATGTCAAGACCAGGTAAGGTTCTTCGCGTTGCATCGAATTAAACCACATGCTCCACCGCTTGTGCGGGCCCCCGTCAATTCATTTGAGTTTTAACCTTGCGGCCGTACTCCCCAGGCGGTCGACTTAACGCGTTAGCTCCGGAAGCCACGCCTCAAGGGCACAACCTCCAAGTCGACATCGTTTACGGCGTGGACTACCAGGGTATCTAATCCTGTTTGCTCCCCACGCTTTCGCACCTGAGCGTCAGTCTTCGTCCAGGGGGCCGCCTTCGCCACCGGTATTCCTCCAGATCTCTACGCATTTCACCGCTACACCTGGAATTCTACCCCCCTCTACGAGACTCAAGCTTGCCAGTATCAGATGCAGTTCCCAGGTTGAGCCCGGGGATTTCACATCTGACTTAACAAACCGCCTGCGTGCGCTTTACGCCCAGTAATTCCGATTAACGCTTGCACCCTCCGTATTACCGCGGCTGCTGGCACGGAGTTAGCCGGTGCTTCTTCTGCGGATAACGTCAATGAGCAAAGGTATTAACTTTACTCCCTTCCTCCCCGCTGAAAGTACTTTACAACCCGAAGGCCTTCTTCATACACGCGGCATGGCTGCATCAGGCTTGCGCCCATTGTGCAATATTCCCCACTGCTGCCTCCCGTAGGAGTCTGGACCGTGTCTCAGTTCCAGTGTGGCTGGTCATCCTCTCAGACCAGCTAGGGATCGTCGCCTTGGTGAGCCGTTACCCCACCAACAAGCTAATCCCATCTGGGCACATCCGATGGCAAGAGGCCCGAAGGTCCCCCTCTTTGGTCTTGCGACATTATGCGGTATTAGCTACCGTTTCCAGTAGTTATCCCCCTCCATCAGGCAGTTTCCCAGACATTACTCACCCGTCCGCCACTCGTCAGCGAAGCAGCAAGCTGCTTCCTGTTACCGTTCGACTTGCATGTGTTAGGCCTGCCGCCAGCGTTCAATCTGAGCCATGATCAAACTCTTCAATTTAAAAGTTTGATGCTCAAAGAATTAAACTTCGTAATGAATTACGTGTTCACTCTTGAGACTTGGTATTCATTTTTCGTCTTGCGACGTTAAGAATCCGTATCTTCGAG
>NZ_MECT01000274.1:0-1694 GCF_001722145.1 Shigella sp. FC1544 | reverse complement strand
TAGTGCGCTGGGTTATCGCTCGCCACGGGAATATCTGCGGCAGCGGGCTTGTAATGGGTTAAGTGATAACAGATGTCTGGAAATATAGGGGCAAATCCAGAATGTTGATCAGTTCGATACTGAAGCTTTCCGTACTGATAAACTGGAACTGACCAGCGGCAACATTGCTGACCATAATGGCAACGTAATTTCTGGTGTGTTCGACATCAACAGCAGCGATTACGTTCTGAACGCTGATCTGGTGAACGACCGTACGTGGGATACTTCCAAGTCTAACTACGGTTACGGTATTGTTGCTATGAACTCTGATGGTCACCTGACTATCAATGGTAACGGCGACGTAGACAACGGTACTGAACAGGATAACAGCTCTGTTGATAACGTTGTTGCTGCAACCGGTAACTACAAAGTTCGTATCGACAACGCAACTGGCGCTGGCACTATCGCTGATTACAAAGATAAAGAACTTATTCGGGTAAACGACGCTAACACCAACGCGACCTTCTCTGCTGCTAACAAAGCTGACCTGGGTGCATACACCTATCAGGCTGAACAGCGCGGTAACACCGTTGTTCTGCAACAGATGGAGCTGACCGACTACGCTAACATGGCGCTGAGCATCCCGTCTGCGAACACCAATATCTGGAACCTGGAACAAGACACCGTTGGTACTCGTCTGACCAACTCTCGTCATGGCCTGGCTGATAACGGCGGCGCATGGGTAAGCTACTTCGGTGGTAACTTCAACGGCGACAACGGCACCATCAACTATGATCAGGATGTTAACGGCATCATGGTCGGTGTTGATACCAAAATTGACGGTAACAACGCTAAGTGGATCGTCGGTGCGGCTGCAGGCTTCGCTAAAGGTGACATGAATGACCGTTCTGGTCAGGTGGATCAAGACAGCCAGACTGCCTACATCTACTCTTCTGCTCACTTCGCGAACAACGTCTTTGTTGATGGTAGCTTGAGCTACTCTCACTTCAACAACGACCTGTCTGCAACCATGAGCAACGGTACTTACGTTGACGGTAGCACCAACTCTGACGCGTGGGGCTTCGGTTTGAAAGCCGGTTACGACTTCAAACTGGGTGATGCTGGTTACGTGACTCCTTACGGCAGCGTTTCTGGTCTGTTCCAGTCTGGTGATGACTACCAGCTGAGCAACGACATGAAAGTTGACGGTCAGTCTTACGACAGCATGCGTTATGAACTGGGTGTAGATGCAGGTTATACCTTCACCTACAGCGAAGATCAGGCTCTGACTCCGTACTTCAAACTGGCTTACGTCTACGACGACTCAAACAACGATAACGATGTGAACGGTGATTCCATCGATAACGGTACTGAAGGGTCTGCGGTACGTGTTGGTCTGGGTACTCAGTTCAGCTTCACCAAGAACTTCAGCGCCTATACCGATGCTAACTACCTCGGTGGTGGTGACGTAGATCAAGACTGGTCCGCGAACGTGGGTAATGCTGCTAACTTACTGATTTAGTGTATGATGGTGATTTTAAGGTGCTTGCGTGGCTTCCATTTCCATCAGATGTCCTTCCTGCTCCGCTACTGAAGGCGTGGTGCGTAACGGCAAAAGCACTGCCGGACATCAGCGCTATCTCTGCTCTCATTGCCGTAAAACATGGCAACTACAGTTCACTTACACCGCCTCTCAGCCCGGTACGCACCAGAAA
>NZ_MECT01000273.1:0-1705 GCF_001722145.1 Shigella sp. FC1544 | reverse complement strand
ACGGTTGTGGCGCACGTCTTCGGTGAACGCACTCTGGCCACACTGGAGCGTCTTCTGAGCCTGCTGTCGGCCTTTGAGGTCGTGGTATGGATGACGGATGGCTGGCCGCTGTATGAATCACGCCTGAAGGGAAAGCTGCACGTTATCAGCAAGCGTTACACTCAGCGCATTGAGCGACATAATCTGAATCTGAGACAACATCTGGCAAGGCTGGGACGGAAGTCACTGTCGTTCTCAAAATCGGTGGAGCTGCATGACAAGGTCATCGGGCATTATCTGAACATAAAACACTATCAGTAAGTTGGAGTCATTACCCTATGTGCCTTTGCTTTTTTATCCCTTCTTTTTTGGGCAATAATAATAAAATATGATGTTTCCTTGCCGACAAAAAAAGTGACAGGAATATTATTGCTGATTGTCATTTCGGGCAGTTTATTTTCCGCTTGTCAATTTGCTTATAAAGATGCAAAAAATAAAAAAACGTTCAGTCCATATATACTAGCGTCGCGATTTGCTACCTATACGCCGTTTTTCAATCTCAACTATTTTGCTTTAGCAGCGAAAGAGCATCAAAGATTACTCTCAATTGCAAACACGGTGCCGTATTTTCAATTATCAGTCAGGGATACAGGTATTGATACCTACGTGTTGATTGTGGGGGAGTCTGTACGTGTCGACAATATGTCTTTGTATGGATATACACGCTCTACGACACCGCAAGTTGAAGCACAAAGAAAACAGATCAAACTGTTTAATCAAGCAATAAGCGGCGCACCTTACACTGCGCTGTCGGTTCCCCTTTCTTTAACTGCTGATTCTGTTTTGAGTCATGACATTCATAATTACCCCGACAACATTATTAATATGGCTAATCAAGCAGGATTTCAGACTTTCTGGCTAAGCTCGCAATCCGCTTTTCGGCAGAATGGTACAGCAGTTACCAGTATCGCCATGCGCGCCATGGAAACAGTTTATGTCAAAGGATTTGATGAATTGTTGTTGCCGCATTTATCGCAAGCATTACAGCAAAATACGCAGCAAAAGAAACTGATTGTTCTTCATTTAAATGGAAGCCATGAACCGGCTTGTAGCGCCTATCCGCAATCCAGCGCCGTGTTTCAACCGCAGGACGATCAGGATGCCTGCTATGACAACTCCATTCATTACACAGATAGTTTGCTAGGTCAGGTTTTTGAATTATTAAAAGATCGCCGCGCCTCGGTCATGTATTTTGCCGACCACGGCCTGGAACGTGACCTTACGAAGAAGAACGTCTATTTTCATGGAGGCAGGGGGGCTAGCCAGCAGGCATATCATGTCCCGATGTTTATCTGGTATAGCCCCGTTCTTGGGGATGGCGTGGATCGCACAACGGAAAACAACATCTTTTCGACAGCTTACAATAATTACCTTATTAATGCGTGGATGGGGGTAACAAAGCCGGAACAGCCGCAAACGCTTGAGGAAGTGATTGCACACTATAAAGGAGACTCACGGGTTGTGGATGCAAACCATGATGTTTTCGATTATGTGATGTTCAGAAAGGAGTTTACAGAGGATAAGCAAGGTAACCCCGTTACTTTATTCGTACCCCTTATAATGGGGGGTTAGCCAGCCAGACCCGGCATGATTACTGCCCCCAGTCGTCCATGATCCGGGGGGTGATGTCACCGGGTCTGGTGGGGCGCTGGTAACCGCTAATAGG
>NZ_MECT01000272.1:0-1710 GCF_001722145.1 Shigella sp. FC1544 | reverse complement strand
AGGGAAGCCGGTGCACAGGTGATGCGTGAGACTGAACAGCAGATTTACCGTCAGTTGACTGACGAGGTACTGGCCCTGCGATTGTCTGAAAACGGCTCACGACTGCACCATTCATAATCACGTCGCATAAGCATAAACCGCAGACCGGATTGACTCCGGAAAAACTGTGACCCGATTACGGACCTTAACAACAACCCGTAAATCCTCGCTCAATACCGGCAGGGATTTACGGCGTGCAACTGACTTTTTTGAGGGGCTAACCAACCAGATCGTTTGCTATGGGAATATCGAGACAGTAATGAGTTAAATGATAAAAATTGTTTGAAAATATAGGGGATAAAGATCAATCCAAACTGGATGAAAGTAGAACTGGTCACATTAACATGGGTAGACTGATATAACAATCGACGGTTACTGGAAAGACAGGAACATATTCCTCCAGCTGGAATGAAAACGCCGATAAAGCTCTAGGATTATTTTTTTAAAGACTTTCTCGTTTTATTTGCATTAATAGACCAAGATATGAATAGTGAGGGGTTAATAAATGAAACCGATCAACAATCATTCTTTTTTTCGTTCCCTTTGTGGCTTATCATGTATATCTCGTTTATCGGTAGAAGAACAGTGTACCAGAGATTACCACCGCATCTGGGATGACTGGGCTAGGGAAGGAACAACAACAGAAAATCGCATCCAGGCGGTTCGATTATTGAAAATATGTCTGGATACCCGGGAGCCTGTTCTCAATTTAAGCTTACTGAAACTACGTTCTTTACCACCACTCCCTTTGCATATACGTGAACTTAATATTTCCAACAATGAGTTAATCTCCCTACCTGAAAATTCTCCGCTTTTGACAGAACTTCATGTAAATGGTAACAACTTGAATATACTCCCGACACTTCCATCTCAACTGATTAAGCTTAATATTTCATTCAATCGAAATTTGTCATGTCTGCCATCATTACCACCATATTTACAATCACTCTCGGCACGTTTTAATAGTCTGGAGACGTTACCAGAGCTTCCATCAACGCTAACAATATTACGGATTGAAGGTAATCGCCTTACTGTCTTGCCTGAATTGCCTCATAGACTACAAGAACTCTTTGTTTCCGGCAACAGACTACAGGAACTACCAGAATTTCCTCAGCGCTTAAAATATTTGAAGGTAGGTGAAAATCAACTACGCAGATTATCCAGATTACCGCAAGAACTATTGACACTGGATGTTTCCAATAACCTACTAACTTCATTACCCGAAAATATAATCACATTGCCCATTTGTACGAATGTTAACATTTCAGGGAATCCATTGTCGACTCGCGTTCTGCAATCCCTGCAAAGATTAACCTCTTCGCCGGACTACCACGGCCCGCAGATTTACTTCTCCATGAGTGACGGACAACAGAATACACTCCATCGCCCCCTGGCTGATGCCGTGACAGCATGGTTCCCGGAAAACAAACAATCTGATGTATCACAGATATGGCATGCTTTTGAACATGAAGAGCATGCCAACACCTTTTCCGCGTTCCTTGACCGCCTTTCCGATACCGTCTCTGCACGCAATACCTCCGGATTCCGTGAACAGGTCGCTGCATGGCTGGAAAAACTCAGTGCCTCTGCGGAGCTTCGACAGCAGTCTTTCGCTGTTGCTGCTGATGCCACTGAGAGCTGTGAGGACCGTGTCGCGCTCACATGGAACAA
>NZ_MECT01000271.1:0-1719 GCF_001722145.1 Shigella sp. FC1544 | reverse complement strand
TGTATGCGCGAGGTTACCGACTGCGGCCTGAGTTTTTTAAGTGACGTAAAACCGTGTTGAGGCCAACGCCCATAATGCGTGCACTGGCGCGACATCCGACGCCATTCATGGCCATATCAATGATTTTCTGGTGCGTACCGGGCTGAGAGGCGGTGTAAGTGAACTGTAGTTGCCATGTTTTACGGCAATGAGAGCAGAGATAGCGCTGATGTCCGGCAGTGCTTTTGCCGTTACGCACCACGCCTTCAGTAGCGGAGCAGGAAGGACATCTGATGGAAATGGAAGCCACGCAAGCACCTTAAAATCACCATCATACACTAAATCAGTAAGTTGGCAGCATTACCTTTTTTATATACATGATTCACTGATACCAGTGGCATTAATAGCTATTATATAGCTTCAGCTCCTTTTTTCATACCTTAAGGAAAAATTGCCCCCTCCCCCAAAAAGTATCGTTTTTTTACATTAAACCGATCCAGTTTAGGATAGTGTAAAGCAGAAGTTCTTCAATATATAACATATGGAGTTAATATGCTTACACAAACTATATATCCGCCTCCTCCAGAAGTTCCTGTCTACTGCTGAAGGGAACCAATAACATTGCAAAGCAGATAAAAAAGAATCCAACACCTCTCAACATAAAGAATACGCCCTGATATTTATGCTCCCGACAAATAACAATCACAGATTAATTTCAAATTCGTTCTCCACTTATTCAATCGACACTAGCCGCGCATATGAAAATTATCTAACCCATTGGACTGAATGGAAAAATAACCGCATACAAGAAGAACAACGAGACATCGCTTTTCAGCGACTAGTATCATGTCTACAAAACCAAGAGACGAACCTAGACTTGTCTGAATTAGGCCTGACAACGTTACCTGAAATCCCCCCGGGAATTAAATCAATTAATATAAGTAAAAATAATTTAAGCTTAATCTCCCCATTGCCTGCGTCCCTTACACAGCTTAATGTCAGCTATAACAGACTTATTGAACTGCCTGCTTTGCCTCAAGGACTTAAATTATTGAATGCGTCCCACAATCAACTAATCACACTACCCACACTCCCCATATCTTTGAAGGAGCTTCATGTCTCAAATAATCAATTATGTTCTCTTCCTGTTTTACCAGAACTACTGGAAACATTAGATGTATCATGTAATGGGCTGGCAGTTTTACCACCTTTACCATTTTCTTTACAAGAGATTAGCGCAATAGGGAATCTTCTTAGTGAACTCCCCCCTCTACCTCACAACATTCACTCCATATGGGCAATCGACAATATGTTAACCGATATTCCATACCTGCCGGAAAATTTAAGGAACGGTTATTTTGACATAAATCAGATAAGTCATATCCCGGAAAGCATTCTTAATCTGAGGAATGAATGTTCAATAGATATTAGTGATAACCCATTGTCATCCCATGCTCTGCAATCCCTGCAAAGATTAACCTCTTCGCCGGACTACCACGGCCCGCAGATTTACTTCTCCATGAGTGACGGACAACAGAATACACTCCATCGCCCCCTGGCTGATGCCGTGACAGCATGGTTCCCGGAAAACAAACAATCTGATGTATCACAGATATGGCATGCTTTTGAACATGAAGAGCACGCCAACACCTTTTCCGCGTTCCTTGACCGCCTTTCCGATACCGTCTCTGCACGCAATACCTCCGGATTCCGTGAACAGGTCGCTGCATGGCTGGAAAA
>NZ_MECT01000270.1:0-1727 GCF_001722145.1 Shigella sp. FC1544 | reverse complement strand
CTGGCCGATAAACCGGGTCGGCGAACTGCTCCCCTGGCGCGTAGCACTGCCGACTGAATAACACATCCCCGTCAATACGGTTCTTGCTGCACGCTTACGCTGATGCTGAGTATTAACGGGAAAAGCGTCAGCATTGAAGTGAATTTTAACGGTGTCGCCAGCTTCGCCGCTGCTGCAACGGCACTACAGACAGCGCTGACCGCAGCAGTGGCTACAGTGGTATTCGATACCACACAGAATGCTTTTGTCATTACTGTCGCCGGGGCGAAACCCGGGAGTACCACGATAACGTTCGGCAGTGGATCGGCAGCAGAACTCCTGAAGATGACCAGTAACACCGGTGCGGTGATATCCCGGGGCGCGCCTGTATCTGATGTCCCTGACACAATGGCAGCCATTAAGGCCGCTTCCCAGCAATGGGCGGGTTTTTCCACGGTATCTGAGGTCACTGACGAGCAACACCTGGCGTTTTCTGCATGGGCAAACGGGCAGGGCAAGCGTTACTTTTATGTGGCATGGACAACCAGCGGCAACGCCAGAGTAAAAGGCAGTACTGAACACATCGCTTACCAGATAATTGCTGTCAATAACTACAGCTCTGTTGTACCTGTTTTCGCGACTGATGGTAACCGGGCTGCAGCGGTACTGGGGTATGCAGCGTGCCTTGATTTTATCCGACCAGAGGGGCGTGTATCATTCAAGTTCCGCGAGTATGAGGGGCTGGCCGCTGATGTTACCAGTGGCAGCGATTATGATGCGCTGATCGCCGCAGGTTACAATTTCTACGGAAAATATGCGGAAAACAGTGTGGTGGAAGATTACTGGGCGGATGGCACTATTACCGGTGATTTTAAATGGCTGGACAGTTTCTGCGGGCAAATCTGGCTGAATGCCAGTTTGCAGGGGGCGGTGATCGCATTATTCAAGTCAAACCAGACGGTCCCCTACAACAATGAAGGGCGGGCGCTGGTTGCAGCGTCAATGAGTGACGTTATCCAGCAGTACAAACGCTGGGGAGGGATCCGTGAAGGGGTGACACTGACGGAGGCGCAGAAGAAACAGATTAACAATGTTGTGGAGGCAGATGTTTCTTCAACGTTGTTTGCCACCGGCTATTACCTGTATATCGGCGATATGCTTCCCTCTTTGCGGGCAACCCGTAGCAGTCCGTCCTGTACGCTCTGGTACTGTGACGGCGGTAGTATCCAGAAACTTGTTATTGCATCCACGGAGGTCCAGTAAATGTCGGGTAACAACAACACCATCACTGCGGCGGATGCCATTATCACGCTGACAGTGAATAATCTGTATCCCTCCGGCGTACGACTTCAGGGATTTGCAACAGATAACGTTTATGGCACCGATCCACTGGTACTGGCGGAAACTGCCCGCGGTATTGACGGTAAACTGTCGGTAATGACTCCAACTTACTGATAGTGTTTTATGTTCAGATAATGCCCGATGACCTTGTCATGCAGCTCCACCGATTTTGAGAACGACAGTGACTTCCGTCCCAGCCTTGCCAGATGTTGTCTCAGATTCAGATTATGTCGCTCAATGCGCTGAGTGTAACGCTTGCTGATAACGTGCAGCTTTCCCTTCAGGCGTGATTCATACAGCGGCCAGCCATCCGTCATCCATACCACGACCTCAAAGGCCGACAGCAGGCTCAGAAGACGCTCCAGTGTGGCCAGAGTGCGTTCACCGAAGACGTGCGCCACAACCGT
>NZ_MECT01000269.1:0-1751 GCF_001722145.1 Shigella sp. FC1544 | reverse complement strand
AAGTCGCTGTCGTTCTCAAAATCGGTGGAGCTGCATGACAAAGTCATCGGGCATTATCTGAACATAAAACACTATCAATAAGTTGGAGTCATTACCGAGATTTACGCCTTCGCAGAACTTTAGATTTTCGAAATCTTTACAAAACAGGAGTGGTAAGAGATATATCGGCATTTATCAGATCGTTAGGTGGCTATAAGTCACGCTAAATGACTGGCTGAATCGAATCATAGCCAGAGCATGCCCTGACTTCACCCCGCTGTGTCTGCTTTTCCCGACTATTCTTAATGAGCTTCGATGCAATTCACGATCCCGCAGTGTGATTTGAGGAGTTTTCAATGGAATATAAAGATCCAACGCATGAGCTGTTGAGCAGCCTGGAACAGATTGTTTTTAAAGATGAAACGCAGAAAATTACCCTGACGCACAGAACAACGTCCTGTACCGAAATTGAGCAGTTACGAAAAGGGACAGGGTTAAAAATCGATGATTTCGCCCGGGTTTTGGGCATATCAGTCGCCATGGTAAAGGAATGGGAATCCAGACGCGTGAAGCCTTCAAGTGCCGAACTAAAATTGATGCGTTTGATTCAAGCCAACCCGGCATTAAGTAATCAGTTGATGGAATAGACTTTTATCCACTTTATTGCTGTTTACGGTCCTGATGACAGGACGTTTTCCAACCGATTAATCATAAATATGAAAAATAATTGTTGCATCACCCGCCAATGCGTGGCTTAATGCACATCAACGGTTTGACGTACAGACCATTAAAGCAGTGTAGTAAGGCAAGTCCCTTCAAGAGTTATCGTTGATACCCCTCGTAGTGCACATTCCTTTAACGCTTCAAAATCTGTAAAGCACGCCATATCGCCGAAAGGCACACTTAATTATTAAAGGTAATACACTATGTCCGGTAAAATGACTGGTATCGTAAAATGGTTCAACGCTGACAAAGGCTTCGGCTTCATCACTCCTGACGATGGCTCTAAAGATGTGTTCGTACACTTCTCTGCTATCCAGAACGATGGTTACAAATCTCTGGACGAAGGTCAGAAAGTGTCCTTCACCATCGAAAGCGGCGCTAAAGGCCCGGCAGCTGGTAACGTAACCAGCCTGTAATCTCTGCTTAAAAGCACAGAATCTGCCATTTGGCGGGGATTTTTTTTATTTTTTTTCAGGAAATAAATAATCGATCGCGTAGTAAAATCTATTATTATTTTTGTGAAGAATAAATGTGGGTGCAATGAGAATGCGCAACGCCGTAAGAAAGGCGGGAATAATTTCCCGCCGAAGACTCTTACTCTTTTAAATTGCAGGCTAAAAATGCCGCCAGCTCATAACGCCCCTGTTTAATATGCAATTCACACAGTGAATCTCTTACCATCCAGGTGAAAAATAAAAGCGTGAAACAAATCACTATTAATGAAAGTAATCCGTATTTTTGCGGCATTCCCAGCCCCCTGTGTTGATTTCCAACGAGTAAGAGGCTAACCTTATGGTGTTCAGGCATAGGGTAGCCTCACTTTGATTTATAGTCAGGTGGGGCTTTTCTCTGTCTGCCTTTCGGTGAATACCTGAGACAAACAGTCTCAAGCACCCGTAGCTATTCTAGCTTAATAAGTTTGTTTCTTCTCCTTGATATAATCCTAAAAAAATCTGGTAATGCTGCCAACTTACTGATTTAGTGTATGATGGTGATTTTAAGGTGCTTGCGTGGCTTCCATTTCCATCAGATGTCCTTCCTGCTCCGCT
>NZ_MECT01000268.1:0-1756 GCF_001722145.1 Shigella sp. FC1544 | reverse complement strand
CTTTAATCTGCTTCATGGCGGCAGCAAGTTCAGAGGCAGGAACAACCTGTTCTCCGGCGGCCACAGCAGTAAGACTTCCTTCCTGGTATTGCTTACGCCAGAGAAATAACTGGCTGGCTGCTACACCATGTTGCCGGGCAACGAGGGAGACCGTCATCCCCGGTTCAAAGCTCTGCTGAACAATTGCGATCTTTTCCTGTGTGGTACGCCGTCTGCGTTTCTCCGGCCCTAAGACATCAATCATCTGTACTCCAATGACTAGTCTAAAAACTAGTATTAAGACTATCACTTATTTAAGTGATACTGGTTGTCTGGAGATTCAGGGGGCCAGTCTAGCTGGTTTCCTAAAGGTAGTAGTACTTATCTGCTGATGCGAGAAACACATTACAATGCGGGTATATTCGTTTGGGTGTTAATGTTTTCACGCCTGATTATAAAACACCGTTATAGTGATCCTTCTATTGTGCCACCGCCACCTGCCTGGCAAATGAAAGCGGCTTCGCTAATGCACATCATGCTTTATATAACCTTCCTTGCACTTCCTCTGCTGGGGATTGCTTTGATGGCTTACAGTGGAAAATCGTGGAGTTTCCTTGGTTTCAATGTGTCTCCCTTTGTTACCCCAAACAGCGAAATTAAAGCACTGATATAAAATATTCACGAAACCTGGGCAAATATAGGTTACTTTTTAATCGCAGCTCACGCTGGCGCAGCTCTCTTTCATCACTACATTCAGAAAGATAATACTCTGTTACGAATGATGCCTCGCCGCAAATAAGTCGATCCCCTGACAAGGAAATGTGAACCATGGACATCAACGCGTCATAAATGTTTACGCAAGTGCACAATGCACCCTTTCCACTATCAACAAGGAGGAGCAGAAACTGTGTAAATCGTACAATGGTAAGACTTATCAAAAATACAGGTTAATTTTGGTATTTAAACCTTTTTTACTTGTTAGTATGATACAAAGGCTTTCAAAAAAGCTGGGAAATTCAACAACTCTTGGAAATTATGGACTTTGTCCCGCGGCTTTAATCTGACGGCCGCGTTCCTTTTTTGACTCAATTATTGACCCCTTCTCTACGCAACTTCAGTTCCCACCACCAACTTTGCGGCAGTTTCATAGGATGAATGTCTAAAAGAATAATGGTGAGCGATAAGAAAACGACTGAATAACTGCACATTTTCGCTCGAAAGCTTCCTGTCAGATCCATAGCGAATCAAGTGCTGAATGTCACAGTATCGAACAGAAAACAGTGACGATCTAACCCTTCAAGAATATTCTACGATTGTTCTGTTTAGGAAAAGTAAGGCGGGAAGTCGGGAGATAAGTCATTGATAAAGTGGCGGAGAGAGGGGGATTTGCCCCCCCGGTAGAGTTGCCCCTACTCCGGTTTTCGAGACCGATGATACAGAGTCGAAAAATCAAAGAGTTAAAAATTTTTCTTGGAAAAAATGTCTTAAAATCGTACACGAAAAATCAATGAATTACATAACATTAAAGAAGAATATTCCAAGCCTTCTTGAGTCCACCACCTGTTTTCAGGTGTCATTCAGACGTGATTTGCCCCAGATTGGGAAAGCACGCTTTTTTCTCAGCTTATTGAAGTGGCACACTGAATTTGGCCACCTGAACAGAGGTGATATGCTCACCTCAGAACAACACAGGTGCTCCAATGAAAAAAAGAAATTTTAGCGCAGAGTTTAAACGCGAATCCGCTCAACTGGTTGTTGACCAGAAATACACGGTGGC
>NZ_MECT01000267.1:0-1765 GCF_001722145.1 Shigella sp. FC1544 | reverse complement strand
TTTCCATCGTTTTCTTGCCGAGCAGGCGCTGGAGTTCTTTAATCTGCTTCATGGCGGCAGCAAGTTCAGAGGCAGGAACAACCTGTTCTCCGGCGGCCACAGCAGTAAGACTTCCTTCCTGGTATTGCTTACGCCAGAGAAATAACTGGCTGGCTGCTACACCATGTTGCCGGGCAACGAGGGAGACCGTCATCCCCGGTTCAAAGCTCTGCTGAACAATTGCGATCTTTTCCTGTGTGGTACGCCGTCTGCGTTTCTCCGGCCCTAAGACATCAATCATCTGTACTCCAATGACTAGTCTAAAAACTAGTATTAAGACTATCACTTATTTAAGTGATACTGGTTGTCTGGAGATTCAGGGGGCCAGTCTATTACTTATAATAAAGAGGCTTGGCAGTTTGGATAAGCTATTGTCCTTATTCCACTAATACAAACTTTTTGTAAAATATATTAAATATACTTCATTTCATACTGAAATCCCCGGAAGTATTCAATCAAACAATTACACCATAAAAGGAAGAGGGAGCCCCAATTAAGTTATCAAGCATGTTTATGATACCTGCAGGGTATAAATTTTCTGGCTGCAAGCAGACACATATAAAACGTCTTTATTGATCCTACCCACATAATATGGACGCAGTCGTAAGTGAGGCCCTGTGAGCCTACCCACGTAATATGGACACAGGCCTAAGCGAGGTTCTGGTTTTCAAATTGTTCCGGACTGAGGCCGCCACACCAACGGTGCCGTCGCCAGCGATTGTAATCGCACTCGATATAATTAAACACTGTTGCCCGCACTATTTCCCGATAGATAAAGTGTTCTCCGTGGAGACATTCCACTTAGGAACAATTATATTGTTCATGGTAATGTTTATATTTGAGTATAGAGATTAAAATGATTAGTCCCATCAAGAATATTAAGAACGTATTTCCAATAAATACTGCAAATACTGAATATATAGTGAGAAATATTTATCCTAGAGTTGAACATGGTTACTTTAATGAATCACCAAACATATATGACAAGAAGTATATCTCTGGTATAACCAGAAGTATGGCACAATTAAAAATAGAGGAGTTTATTAATGAGAAATCCAGACGACTTAATTATATGAAGACAATGTATTCTCCATGTTCGGAAGATTTTCAGCCTATTTCCAGAGACGAAGCCAGTATACCGGAAGGAAGCTGGTTGACAGTTATATCTGGAAAACGTCCTATGGGGCAATTTTCTGTGGATAGTTTGTACCATCCTGACTTACATGCATTATGTGAGCTCCCAGAGATTAGTTGTAAGATCTTCCCTAAAGAAAATAGGGATTTTTTGTATATAATTGTTGTATTCAGAAATGATTCTCCCCAAGGAGAACTACGGGCAAATCGGTTTATAGAACTATATGATATAAAAAGAGAGATTATGCAAGTGTTAAGAGATGAGTCGCCAGAGTTAAAGTCTATTAAATCTGAGATTATTATTGCTCGTGAAATGGGAGAACTTTTTAGTTATGCATCAGAGGAAATAGATAGCTACATAAAACAAATGAATGACAGGCTTTCTCAAATCAAGGCTCAAATATCTGTTACTTAATGTATATTAATTGTATGAAGTGGTCAACAAAAACTGGCCACCGAGTTAGAGTTTTTACAGTATCGATTTTCCGATTCGTTGGGGGTAACCCACCGTTATATTCGTGCGGTCTTAGTGCGCTGTAATATCCAACGATATAGTCCGTTATGGCGTGAGCTGCCTCGCTGAAGCTTACGT
>NZ_MECT01000266.1:0-29392 GCF_001722145.1 Shigella sp. FC1544 | reverse complement strand
CTCTGCGCTAAAATTTCTTTTTTTCATTGGAGCACCTGTGTTGTTCTGAGGTGAGCATATCACCTCTGTTCAGGTGGCCAAATTCAGTGTGCCACTTCAATATCTTCAGCAATGGTAATGAACTTCAGCGGTGAAATGATCCCCCTCTCCGCAGAAACCCAACGGCACAACGCCTCCGCGCCCAGAATGGCGCGGGTGTTAATATCAACGATCGGTTGATAGACGAGGAATAGTTCGCCAATTTCCATTGCATGGCGAATATTACGCGCAATCCAGATATTCTCTTCTATTTCGTTGAGTTTCGCGTCATCACAGAAAATAAACTCGGAGAACATATGGTCACGGATACTGGAAATCGCCAGTTTCAGTTTTTCTGCGTAACTCCAGGCGTTTTCCCCCTGCAAAGGTTCACAAATGGCAGACTTATGGATGCGCAGATTGCGGTAGCCAAAGCTGCTGTCAAAATCGTTTACCATCGCTATTTTACGGGTAAATGTCTGTACATTTTCCCGACACAGAAGTAAATAGAGATCGGCATTGAATGTCACGATATCGCAGCATTGCGCATATTTCTCGGCAATTCGCTGACACAATTTCCTGACGATTTTATTGCGTTCATCAACACCAAACACCGCTTCCACGGCTTCCAGACCACACAGTTTGATGATCCCCACAGCCAGATACTGATTATTGTTGGACTCAATAATCGCCATATTTTTAATAAAACCGCTTTCCTGATCGTAAGAGATCAGTGAGAGCAATTTATTTGTCCGTTCAATTTCGGCATCTTTCATTTCCGCGATCGAATTTTTGATGCTGATAATCTCTTTCGCATCGCCTTCGCGAATTTTCAGAGCCTCGATCTGATCCGTTGAGTCGGGCAAAAACGCCAGCGTATTAACCAGCTCGGTCATTTCAGAAAATTGCCGACGGAACACACGTGTGGTCATGAAATATACCACCAGCAACACGATAATAATGAACGCAAACGGTAGATAAAAAAGTTTATCTGATGCGTTCAATAAATTACCGCCAGGATAATAAAAATAGATTTCGAACAATGCATTATTTGGCACTGCTGATGTCTTTGCAATATACTCCGTATCGACAGAATCAATAATATTATAATTACCTTCGCTATTATAAATAATCAGTTTTTCACGAGCGAGTTGATTCTTGGCAATGATCTCATGACCTTGTTTCAAAAATAGAACTTCATCATTAGCGCTGATTTGATCAAGATACTCGTTCAAATACCGCCAGTTTAAATCGACATGAATTTTATCTACCGCTAACAAATCGTGATCTTTGCCGTTGATACGTAGCGTAAAAGAGATACATTTTTTACCCGGACGATCAAAGCAATTGTATGCCGGATTCCAGCTGTTGTTAGAGTCATCTGAAGCCACCGACCACGGTCGTTTCGATGGGTTAAAATCGGCAAAAATAACCCGCCCTGACTCGTCGACAAGCGGTCCATTTACTTGTTCCTGATGATAAACAACGATTTTATCATTCACCCTCCGTGAAAAGAGATAATATTTATTATCATCAAGTACCAGTCCCACCGAGTCTAAAAATGGCATCATTTCCATTTTCAGAATCACGGCGCGTTGAATCTCCTCTGTATTTTTTAATAAATACAGTGAGTCCTTTAATGTCAGGGCCGAACGTTCAATATCTTTAAAGAAATAGCCAACGTTTTTCTGAATAAGTTCAAAGCGGCTATCGGCACGTTTTACCGCGCGTTCCGATACCAGTTGATAGTTAATGATGAAAAAAAGACCAATAAATGACAGTGCTGCCAATAAAAATAAAATTATCAGCCTTATCTTTTCGTATAAACTCAGCATGTTAATACATTTAACAAAATAACTATCTGAACGCTGTGCCGCTGCAAAAATAGTCCCTTGCTGCGGCTTTTTAACCAAATTACCCGATTCTACAAAATCAGCAGAAAGTTACAACACTTGCTTAGGGCAATAATTTCCTGTGAGGTGATTACCCTTTCAAGCAATATTCAAACGTAACTATCCTTTAATTTTCGGATCCAGCGCATCGCGTAAACCATCGCCCAACAAATTGAACGCCAGTACGGTCAGAAAAATAGCCAGGGCCGGAAAAACAGCGACATGCGGCGCGATAACCATATCCGCTCGTGCCTCATTGAGCATTGCTCCCCACTCTGGTGTCGGCGGCTGCGCACCGAGGCCGAGAAATGACAGGCTGGCGGCAGAGATAATCGAGGTGCCAATGCGCATGGTGAAAAACACCACGATAGACGAGACGGTCCCAGGCAAGATATGACGCAATAAAATGGTCATATCGCTGGCACCAATACTGCGTGCTGACTCAATAAAGGTTTGCTGTTTCAACACCAGCGTGTTGCCGCGCACCAGTCGGGCAAACACGGGGATGGAAAAAATGGCGACTGCGATAATCACGTTAGCAATGCCGCTTCCCAACACCGCAACAACAGCGATCGCCAGTAAAATACCCGGGAAGGCAAACAGCACATCGCAAATGCGCATGATCAGCCGATCCCACCAGCCTTCATAATATCCAGCCAACAAGCCCAGCAACGTCCCGATCGCCGCACCGATAAACACGGCAAACACGCCCGCCGCCAGCGAGATTTGCGCACCAACCAGGACACGGCTGAAAATGTCGCGCCCCAGTGAATCGACGCCAAACCAGTGCTGCAAAGAAGGTCCGTTATTCAGATTGTCATAATCAAAATAATTTTCGGCGTCATAGGGAGCGATCCAGCGTCCAAAAATGGCCACCACAATCAATAAAATAACGAATAATGCGGCGGTCATCGCCATATGCTGACGGCGAAATCGTCGCCAGAATTCATGCCACGGTGTACGCACCTGGTCAGGTTTGACCAGTGGCATGGCGTTTAACACCGCCTGACGTCGCCAGTTAAATAGTCGCATCCTTACTTGTACCTGATAGCCGGGTTAATGGCGGCGTAAAGCACATCCACCACTAAGTTGATAAGAATAAATTCCAGCGAGAAAAGCAGAATTTCCGCCTGAATCACCGGGTAATCGCGCATTTCTACGGAGTCAACGAGTAAGCGTCCAAGTCCGGGCCAGTTGAAAACTTTCTCCACCACGATAGAACCACCGAGCAAAAAGCCAAACTGTAAGCCCATCATGGTCACTACCGGGATCATCGCGTTACGTAGCCCGTGTTTGAGGACAACCCAGGTTTCGCTCACCCCTTTCGCCCTCGCGGTACGCATATAATCTTCGCTTAAAACATCGACAAACGACGCGCGGGTAAAGCGCGCCATCACGGCTGCCACTGCCGCGCCGAGCGTCAGGGAGGATAAAATGTAGTGCTGCCAACTGTCTGCTCCCACGGTAGGCAGCCAGCCCAGTTCAACGGAGAATACCTGAATTAAAAGCATCCCCAGCGCAAATGCCGGAAACGAGATCCCCGACACCGCAATGGTCATACTCAATCGATCCGGCCAACGATTACGCCAGACGCGGCGATAATTCCCGCCGCCATACCAAATATCACCGCCCAGACCATACTGGTTATGGTCAGCCACAGCGTTGGCATAAAGCGGCTGGCAATCTCATCGGCAACCGGACGACGCGACACCATCGACAGGCCAAAATCCCCCTGCACAGCATTGCTGATATAGTGCCAGAACTGGTGATACAGCGGCTGATCCAACCCCAGCTGCTGACGCACCAGTTCTATAACCTGCGCATCAGCTTCGGGCCCGGCAATCAATCGCGCCGGATCGCCGGGCAGCATATGCACAAATAAAAACACCAGCACCGAGACGATAAACAGCGTCGGAATCAACCCCAGTAAGCGTTTGATAACGTAATTAAGCATTCCACTCCCTGCGTTGCTTATTGCAAATCCGCGTCTTCAAAGCTGAAGCCGGTGTCTGGCATGATCCAAAAACCGGTCAGGTTTTTACTGTGTGCCGACACCAGTTTTTCTACCACCAGCGGGATCCACGGCGACTCTTGCCAGATGATATCCTGCGCCGCCTTATACAAGCGGGTCTTTTCCGCCGGATCATTAGTTTTCAGTGCCTGAGCCAGGAAGTCGTCCACCTGTTTATTGCTGTAAAATGCGGTATTAAACAGCGTCGGTGGCCAGTTTTGCGAGGCGAACAGTGGCGATAGCGCCCAGTCCGCTTCGCCGGTTGAAGCCGACCAGCCAGTGTAGAACATCCGCACGCCGCTCTCTTTTTGCCCTTTACCTTCAACTTCTGCCGCCCGCTGTCCGGCATCCATCGCGGTCACCTGGGCTTTAATCCCGACCTGCGCTAACTGCTGCTGGGTAAATTGCAGCACTTTCTGCGCGGTGCTGTGGTTATGTGACGACCACAGCGTGGTACTGAAACCGTTGGGATATCCCGCCTCTTTCAGTAATTCGCGCGCTTTCACTGGATCGTAAGGCCACGGTTTATAACTTTGCGCGTAGGCGATACTTGGCGGTACCACACCAGTAGCTGGCGTTGCATAGCCCGCAAAGGCAACTTTCACCAGCGCCGGACGGTTAATGGCGTAATTCAGCGCCTCACGGACCTTCGGGTTATCGAACGGCTTTTGCGTCACGTTCATACTGATATAACGCTGCATAATTGACGGACTGGCCATCAACTCGATATTTTTGTTTTTCTCCAGCAGTGCGGCCTGCTCGTAGGGAATGGGGAAAGCAAACTGCGCTTCACCGGTTTGCAGCATTGCAGCGCGGGTGTTGTTATCCGCCACCGGACGCCAGGTTATGCTGTCCAGTTTGGGCAATCCTGGCTGCCAGTAACCCGCGAATTTTTTCACCTTCACAAAATCGGTCTGATTCCAGGTATCCAGTTCATACGGTCCGGTTCCCACCGGATGAAAACCAATCTCCTTGCCATATTTTTCCAGCGCTGCCGGTGAAATCATCGCGGTCGCCGGATGGGCAAGAATATTAATAAACGCTGAGAACGGCTGTTTGAGGGTAATCTTTACCGTTGTCGGATCGATCGCCTCCGTTTTGGCAATATTCTTATACAGGTTATAGCGTTTAAGATGATTCGCCGGATCGCTGGCCCGGTCCAGATTCGCTTTCACCGCCGCGGCGTTGAAATCGGTGCCATCCTGGAATTTAATTCCTTCCCGCAATTTCACGGTGTAAGTAATGCCGTCATCGGAAACGGTATAACTCTCCGCCAGCACGTTTTTCAGTTTCATCTCTTTATCCAGACCGAACAGCCCCTGGTAAAACGATTTCGCTACGGCCTGAGATAACGTGTCATTCGCGTCATACGGATCGAGCGTGGTGAAATTCGCTCCTACCGCCACCACCACATCTTTGGCAGCGAATGCACAAGATGCCATCAACGCTGTCGCAATGCCCAGCGCCACTAACCCACTACGGTGTACAGCTCTTGCCATTTTATTCTCCGCCTGAATGTTATCTACGCATGAATGCGTATTCTGATTGTGGTTGTGCGACGTAATGCCCCGGCCCGACGCATTGCAACGAGACGGCTGCCACCTCTTCGCCACGCAGATGAATATTGCTGGGAAGATCGTCCGACAGCAGTACACGCTGCGGTCGTTGTCGGGACGGTTCAGCGACCGGAACTGCCGCCAGTAATTTACGCGTATAAGGATGCTGCGGGTTTTCGAAGACCGCGCGCCGTGGACCAATTTCAACAATTTGCCCGAGATACATCACCGCCACACGATGACTAATCCGCTCTACCACGGCCATATCGTGGGAGATAAACAGATACGCAATGCCGAAATCACGCTGGAGATCGAGCAACAAGTTGATAATCTGCCCGCGAATAGAAACATCCAGCGCCGAAACGGCTTCGTCGGCAATGATCACTTTTGGATTCAATGCCAACGCGCGAGCAATGCAGATGCGCTGGCGCTGACCGCCGGAAAACTCATGCGGGTAACGCCAGGCATGTTCAGGTAACAGGCCCACGCGCTCCAGCAACCACGCAACGCGTGCAGCCGCGTCTTTACCTGGCAATAAACCGTGTGCACGCAGCGGTTCGATAATCGAATCACCGATGGTCTGACGTGGGTCCAGCGAAGCGTAAGGGTCCTGAAAAATAAACTGAATATCCCGGCGCAATGCCTGAAGTTTGCCAGGTGACAAGGTATCGATTCGCTGACCGTTAAAGATAATTTCGCCGCCCTGCGATTCGACCAGGCGCAGCAACGCCCGCCCGGTAGTGGATTTACCGCTGCCAGACTCGCCCACCAGCGATAGCGTTTCGCCAGGCCAGAGATCAAAACTGACTTTCTCAACGGCATGCACTTCCCGCGTTACGCGATTCAACAAACCGCTGCGCAAAGGGAAACGGGTGACAAGATTACGCACTCGTAAAACAGGTTCGCCATCCACCACCGTTTTCTGCTCGATGGGGGGTTCCTGTTTCGCTGGATGTTCAAGCGATATCAATGGGAAACGTCGGGGATAATCTAACCCTTTCATCGCACCAAGTTGCGGAACAGCAGCTAACAGCGCACGGGTGTAAGGATGTTGCGGTGCATGAAAAATCTGTTCGACGGTACCCGTTTCCACCGCCTCGCCCTGATACATCACCAGTACCCGATCGGCTATCTCTGCCACCACGCCCATATCGTGCGTGATAAAGATAACGCCCATCGACATCTCTTTTTGCAATACTTTGATTAATTGCAGGATCTGCGCCTGAATAGTGACATCCAGCGCGGTGGTTGGCTCATCGGCAATCAGCACCGCCGGGCGGCATGACAGCGCCATCGCAATCATCACTCGCTGGCGCATCCCGCCAGAGAGTTGATGCGGATAACGTGAAAGAATGGTTTGTGCCTCAGGAATGCGTACCTGATCCAGCATCCGCTTCGCCTCGACCATCGCTTCTTCACGACTGGCGTTCTGATGCAGACGAATTGATTCGGCAATCTGTTCACCCACAGTAAATACCGGGTTCAGCGATGTCATTGGCTCCTGAAATATCATCGCCATATCCGCACCGCGAACATGGCGCATTTGTGCAGCGCTCTGCTCGCTAAGTTCAATCACTTCGCGACTGCGCCGCTGCAACAGCATTTTATCGCACTGTACTAAACCGCCCGCCTGTTCCAACAGGCGCATCAATGCCAACGCAGTCACTGACTTACCGGAGCCGGATTCGCCAACAATTGCCAGCGTCTCACCGCGTTGCAGACTAAAAGAGAGATTGCGGACCGCAGCTATTTTCTGCTGGTCCTGCATAAAGGCAATATTCAGATTTTCAACCGCCAGCACATTACCGGCATCAAGTTCATCACTGTGTGGCAACGGTGTCCCCTTTTTCACGGTAGATACCGGTGGTTGGCGTATCGCCTGCGTAGCCCCAGGCGCGATACATTCCTTCGGTGTTAAACGGTAGCGCGACATTCCCTTCATGGCCGATAGCGATTAAGCCACCGCTACCGACAAGCGCAGGGAGTTTTTCCATTACTACCCGCTCGCAGGCTTCCGCGAGACTTAATCCGCCGTAATCCATTAACGCGGCGATGTCATATGCCGCCAGCGCGCGGATGAAGACTTCGCCCGTGCCGGTACAAGAAACCGCCACACTGGCGTTATTGGCGTAGCATCCGGCACCCACTAAGGGACTATCGCCAACTCGTCCGGGTAATTTATTGGTCATTCCGCCTGTGGACGTGGCTGCCGCCAAATTGCCGTCTAAATCCAACTCCACGGCCCCCACGGTGCCCATTTTCTGTTTTTCATCCAGTGGCGCACCGCTATGGTCGAGGACGGTTGCCCCTTCCTTGCGCGCTGCCAGTAGTTGTTCATAACGCAAAGGCGTGGAGAAAATCTCCGGCGAGACGCGCTCCATGCCACGAGCAAACGCAAAATTTTCTGCCCCTTAGCCAATCATCATCACATGCGGGCTTTGCTCCATCACCACCCGGGCGGCAAGAACCGGATTACGCAGATGACTAACGCCCGCCACCGCACCGGCTTTCAGGGTGTTACCATCCATCACACAGGCGTCCAGTTCATGGGTTTCATCACGCGTAAAGACAGCGCCAATTCCGGCGTTAAACAGTGGACACTCTTCCAGCAGACGCACCGCTTCCGTCACCACATCCAGCGCACTTTCGCCCGCTTCCAGCATTTTCTGCCCGGTTTCAACAATGGCAGACAACGCCTCAATGTAGCGTAATTCCTGTTGCAGACTCATCTGCGCGCGGCTAATTGCACCTGCGCCACCATGAATTGCAATGACTGCTTTGCCCATAGTATTCGTCCATTAAGGGTGGCTCGCCACTTTTGCTATAAATATCAGAATTTTTATGAATTACTCATTCAATTTTTGAATATAGAAAGATGGATATGGCATGTAAAGGCAGGAGCCAACGCTACGCCCGAGGTGGCATACAGTCTGTGGCGTTTTTCTGACATAATAGGCAAATTCGATTTTGCCTCCGCAGGAGTGTTTTCATGGAATTTACCACCGGATTGATGTCGCTCGACACCGCGCTTAATGAGATGCTTTCTCGCGTCACCCCACTGACCGCCCAGGAAACGCTGCCACTGGTACAGTGTTTTGGTCGTATTCTGGCGAGCGATGTCGTTTCGCCGCTTGATGTTCCGGGGTTTGATAACTCCGCAATGGACGGCTACGCGGTGCGTTTAGCCGATATTGCCTCCGGGCAACCGCTGCCCGTTGCCGGTAAATCCTTTGCCGGTCAGCCGTATCATGGTGAATGGCCTGCGGGCACCTGCATTCGTATTATGACCGGTGCGCCGGTGCCGGAAGGCTGCGAAGCGGTGGTGATGCAGGAGCAGACTGAACAAACGGACAATGGCGTGCGTTTTACTGCTGAAGTGCGTAGCGGGCAAAATATTCGCCGTCGCGGTGAAGATATCTCTACAGGTGCGGTTGTTTTCCCGGCGGGAACTCGCCTGACTACCGCAGAGCTGCCAGTAATTGCTTCACTGGGGATTGCCGAAGTTCCGGTGATTCGTAAAGTGCGTGTAGCGCTTTTTTCTACCGGTGATGAACTCCAGTTGCCCGGTCAGCCGCTGGGCGACGGCCAAATCTACGACACCAACCGTCTCGCCGTACACCTGATGTTAGAACAGCTGGGTTGCGAGGTAATCAACTTAGGGATTATCCGCGACGATCCCCATGCCCTGCGCGCCGCATTTATTGAAGCCGACAGCCAGGCGGATGTAGTGATCAGTTCCGGCGGTGTTTCAGTGGGTGAAGCGGATTACACCAAAACGATTCTTGAAGAGCTGGGGGAGATCGCCTTCTGGAAGCTGGCGATTAAACCAGGTAAACCGTTCGCGTTCGGTAAACTCAGCAATAGCTGGTTCTGCGGCCTGCCGGGCAACCCGGTTTCAGCGACGCTGACCTTCTATCAACTGGTACAGCCTTTGCTGGCAAAACTAAGCGGCAACACCGCCAGCGGCCTGCCCGCGCGCCAGCGCGTACGCACAGCGTCCCGCCTGAAAAAAACGCCAGGACGTCTTGATTTCCAGCGCGGCGTGCTGCAACGCAACGCCGACGGTGAACTTGAAGTGACGACCACCGGACATCAGGGTTCACATATATTTAGCTCCTTTAGTCTCGGCAACTGCTTTATCGTGCTGGAACGCGATCGCGGCAATGTGGACGTGGGCGAATGGGTGGAAGTAGAACCGTTTAACGCGTTGTTCGGAGGCCTGTAATGGCGGAACTCAGCGATCAGGAGATGCTGCGCTACAACCGGCAAATCATTCTGCGCGGTTTTGATTTTGACGGTCAGGAGGCGCTAAAAGATTCTCGTGTGCTGATCGTCGGCCTCGGTGGACTCGGCTGCGCAGCTTCGCAGTATCTGGCAAGCGCCGGTGTCGGCAACCTGACGCTGCTCGACTTCGACACGGTTTCGCTCTCGAATCTGCAACGCCAGACACTGCACAGTGATGCCACGGTCGGGCAACCGAAGGTGGAATCCGCCCGTGACGCCCTGACGCGGATCAACCCACATATCGCGATTACGCCAGTCAATGCACTGCTAGATGACGCAGAACTTGCAGCATTGATTGCTGAACACGATCTGGTGCTCGACTGTACGGATAACGTTGCGGTACGTAATCAACTGAACGCAGGCTGTTTTGCCGCGAAGGTGCCGCTGGTTTCCGGCGCGGCAATTCGTATGGAAGGGCAAATCACGGTCTTCACTTATCAGGACGGCGAACCGTGCTATCGCTGCCTTAGCCGTTTGTTTGGCGAGAACGCGTTAACCTGCGTAGAAGCAGGCGTGATGGCACCGTTGATCGGCGTAATTGGTTCGTTGCAGGCAATGGAAGCGATCAAACTGCTGGCAGGTTATGGCAAACCGGCCAGCGGGAAAATCGTCATGTATGATGCGATGACCTGTCAGTTTCGCGAAATGAAACTGATGCGTAATCCGGGGTGTGAGGTGTGCGGGCAGTAATTGCCACCTCCAGGCCAGATAAGACGCGGCACTCCGCCACGTCATCAGCAATTTATGAGGATGCAGAACGTCCGGTTAAATCGACGTTCTGCCAAACGCTCCCAGCCAGTCCTGTTCAAACTTCGCCACAGCGGCATCAACCGCCGGATAGCTAATCATCTGTTGTGCCACATCCAGTGGCAGCGTAATTGATTCACATCCTGCCAGTAAGCAGTCCAGCGCCTGACGCGGGTTTTTGAAACTCGCTGCCAGCACTTTCGCCTGCGGCGCATGCATTTTCAATAACTGGTGTAAGTCGGTCACAGTCTGAATGCCGCTACCGCCCTGAGCATCAATACGATTAACGTAAGGCGCAACATATTCCGCACCTGCCAGCGCCGACAGCAGCCCTTGTGCTGCGCCATATACCGCGGTTCCCAGCGTTGGAATCCCTTCCGCTTTTAACATCTTAATAGCTGCCAGCCCCTCGGCGGTCACCGGAACTTTCACCACGATATCCGCAATAATAGAACGCAATTTACGTGCGTCATTCACCATCCCTTCAGCAGTGGTAGCCATTACCTGGGCAAACAGACGCCCCTGACCGCCCATCGCTTCATGAAGTTGCGGAAGCACAACATCCAGCGGTTTTTTACCCGCGGCGATAATGCTTGGGTTAGTGGTCACACCCGCCAGCGGAAAAATACGTGACAGCGCCTTCACCGCAACAACGTCTGAAGTATCCAGATACAGTTCCATAACCATCCTCAAAATGTACTTTTTGTCTGAATGTAGACTATCACGGGAAAACTCTCTGAACAGTTGACGCACATCAATCCAACTTTCATTCAAAAGTATTTTAATGTTTGAACGAAATAGAGAGGCAACTATGATTTTCAATATTCAGCGCTACTCGACCCATGATGGCCCCGGTATCCGCACGGTCGTATTTCTTAAAGGCTGTTCGCTGGGCTGCCGCTGGTGTCAGAACCCGGAAAGCCGCGCCCGCACGCAGGATCTGCTGTATGACGCACGACTGTGTCTGGAAGGCTGCGAGCTGTGCGCTAAGGCAGCGCCGGAAGTGATTGAGCGCGCATTGAATGGTTTGCTTATTCATCGGCAAAAGTTAAACCCGGAGCATCTGACGGCGCTAACCGACTGCTGCCCGACACAGGCGTTAACCGTGTGTGGGGAAGTGAAAAGCGTTGAGGAGATCATGGCGACCGTTCTGCGCGATAAACCGTTTTACGATCGCAGCGGCGGCGGCTTAACGCTTTCGGGTGGTGAACCCTTTATGCAGCCGGAAATAGCGACGGCGCTACTGCAAGCCTGCCACGAGGCAGGCATTCATACTGCGGTAGAAACCTGTCTGCATGTGCCGTGGAAATATATCGCCCCTTCTCTGCCCTATATCGATCTGTTTCTTGCCGATTTAAAACACATTGCCGACGCGCCGTTTAAACAGTGGACCGACGGTAACGCCGCCAAGGTGCTGGATAACCTGAAAAAACTCGCCGCAGCGGGCAAAAAAATCATTATCCGCGTGCCGCTGATTCAGGGCTTTAATGCCGACGAAACCTCTGTAAAAGCCATTACCGATTTTGCCGCCGACGAGCTGCACGTTGGCGAAATTCATTTTCTGCCCTACCACACGCTGGGCATCAACAAATATCACTTACTTAATCTGCCCTATGACGCCCCGGAAAAACCGCTTGATGCGCCAGACCTGCTCGACTTTGCCCAGCAGTATGCCTGCCAGAAAGGGTTAACCGCGACCTTACGAGGATAACAACCATGACCACACTGAAACTGGACACGCTCAGCGACCGCATTAAAGCGCACAAAAATGCGCTGGTGCATATTGTGAAACCGCCGGTCTGTACCGAGCGCGCGCAGCACTATACCGAGATGTATCAACAACATCTCGATAAGCCGATCCCGGTACGTCGCGCGCTGGCTCTGGCGCATCACCTGGCGAATCGCACCATCTGGATCAAGCACGATGAGTTGATCATCGGCAACCAGGCAAGCGAGGTTCGCGCTGCGCCGATCTTCCCGGAATATACCGTCTCGTGGATCGAAAAAGAGATTGATGATCTGGCAGATCGTCCCGGTGCTGGTTTTGCGGTGAGCGAAGAGAACAAACGCGTTCTGCATGAAGTGTGCCCGTGGTGGCGCGGTCAGACGGTACAGGATCGCTGCTACGGCATGTTTACCGATGAGCAAAAAGGTCTGCTGGCGACCGGAATCATTAAAGCGGAAGGCAATATGACCTCCGGCGATGCGCACCTGGCGGTGAATTTCCCGCTGCTGCTGGAAAAAGGTCTTGATGGTCTGCGCGAGAAAGTAGCGGAACGTCGCTCGCGCATCAATCTGACGGTACTGGAAGATTTGCACGGCGAACAGTTCCTGAAAGCGATTGATATCGTGCTGGTGGCAGTCAGCGAACACATTGAACGTTTTGCAGCCCTGGCGCGTGAAATGGCCGCGACCGAAACCCGCGAAAGCCGTCGCGATGAACTGCTGGCGATAGCAGAAAACTGCGATCTTATCGCCCACCAGCCGCCGCAGACTTTCTGGCAGGCGCTGCAACTGTGTTACTTCATCCAGTTGATATTGCAGATCGAATCTAACGGTCACTCGGTATCGTTTGGTCGTATGGACCAGTATCTCTACCCGTACTATCGCCGCGACGTTGAACTCAACCAGACACTGGATCGCGAACACGCCATCGAATTGCTGCATAGCTGCTGGCTGAAACTGCTGGAAGTGAACAAGATCCGCTCCGGCTCACACTCAAAAGCCTCTGCGGGAAGTCCTCTGTATCAGAACGTCACCATTGGCGGACAAACTCTGGTTGATGGTCAACCAATGGACGCGGTGAATCCACTCTCTTACGCGATCCTCGAATCCTGCGGTCGCCTGCGTTCCACTCAGCCTAACCTCAGCGTGCGTTACCATGCAGGAATGAGTAATGATTTCCTCGACGCCTGCGTACAGGTGATCCGTTGCGGCTTCGGGATGCCGGCGTTCAACAACGACGAAATCGTGATCCCGGAATTTATTAAACTCGGTATTGAACCGCAGGACGCTTACGACTACGCAGCGATTGGTTGTATCGAAACCGCCGTCGGTGGCAAATGGGGCTATCGCTGTACCGGCATGAGCTTTATCAACTTCGCCCGCGTGATGCTGGCGGCGCTGGAAGGCGGGCGTGATGCCACCAGCGGCAACGTGTTCCTGCCACAAGAAAAAGCGTTGTCGGCAGGCAACTTTAACAATTTCGATGAAGTAATGGACGCGTGGGATACGCAAATCCGTTATTACACGCGTAAATCAATCGAAATCGAATATGTCGTCGACACCATGCTGGAAGAGAACGTGCACGATATTCTCTGCTCGGCGCTGGTGGATGACTGTATTGAGCGAGCGAAAAGTATCAAGCAAGGCGGCGCGAAATATGACTGGGTTTCTGGCCTGCAGGTTGGCATTGCCAACCTCGGCAACAGCCTGGCGGCAGTGAAGAAACTGGTATTTGAACAGGGCGCGATTGGTCAGCAACAGCTGGCTGCCGCACTGGCGGATGACTTCGATGGCCTGACTCATGAGCAACTGCGTCAGCGGCTGATTAACGGTGCGCCGAAGTACGGCAACGACGATGATACTGTCGATACGCTGCTGGCTCGCGCTTATCAGACCTATATCGACGAACTGAAACAGTACCATAATCCGCGCTACGGTCGTGGTCCGGTTGGCGGCAACTATTACGCGGGTACGTCATCTATCTCCGCTAACGTACCGTTTGGTGCGCAAACTATGGCAACGCCGGACGGGCGTAAAGCCCACACCCCGCTGGCAGAAGGCGCTAGTCCGGCCTCTGGTACTGACCATCTCGGCCCTACTGCGGTCATTGGCTCGGTGGGTAAACTGCCTACGGCAGCGATTCTCGGCGGCGTGTTGCTCAACCAGAAACTGAATCCGGCAACGCTGGAGAACGAATCTGACAAGCAGAAGCTGATGATCCTGCTGCGCACCTTCTTCGAGGTGCATAAAGGCTGGCATATTCAGTACAACATCGTTTCCCGCGAAACGCTGCTGGAGGCGAAAAAACATCCGGATCAGTACCGCGATCTGGTAGTGCGTGTCGCGGGTTATTCCGCCTTCTTCACCGCGCTCTCTCCAGACGCTCAGGACGATATCATCGCTCGTACTGAACATATGCTGTAATCTCTTCGGCCCGGCTGCGGCGTCGCCGGGCTAAATCATTCACATCATCAATTTCATCCTTACTTTCATTCGAAATATAATTTGTGCTCTGCGTCACATTGTTATTACACTGTTACGGTTTCATTTTCGAGCCAGGAGCACACCTATGAGCGTAAAAGTTATCGTCACAGACATGGACGGTACTTTTCTTAACGACGCCAAAACGTACAACCAACCACGTTTTATGGCGCAATATCAGGAACTGAAAAAGCGCGGCATTGAGTTCGTTGTCGCCAGCGGTAATCAGTATTACCAGCTTATTTCGTTCTTTCCTGAGCTAAAGGATGAGATCTCTTTTGTCGCGGAAAACGGCGCACTGGTTTACGAACATGGCAAGCAACTGTTCCACGGCGAACTGACCCGACATGAATCGCGGATTGTTATTGGCGAGTTGCTAAAAGATAAGCAACTCAATTTTGTCGCCTGCGGTCTGCAAAGTGCATATGTCAGCGAAAATGCCCCCGAAGCATTTGTCGCACTGATGGCAAAACACTACCATCGCCTGAAAGCTGTAAAAGATTATCAGGAGATTGACGACGTACTGTTCAAGTTTTCGCTCAACCTGCCAGATGAACAAATCCCGTTAGTGATCGACAAACTGCACATAGCGTTCGATGGCATTATGAAGCCCGTCACCAGTGGTTTTGGCTTTATCGACCTGATTATTCCCGGTCTACATAAAGCAAACGGTATTTCGCGGTTACTGAAACGCTGGGATCTGTCACCGCAAAATGTGGTAGCGATTGGCGACAGCGGTAACGATGCGGAGATGCTGAAAATGGCGCGTTATTCCTTTGCGATGGGCAATGCTGCGGAAAACATTAAACAAATCGCCCGTTACGCTACCGATGATAATAATCATGAAGGCGCGCTGAATGTGATTCAGGCGGTGCTGGATAACACATCCCCTTTTAACAGCTGACCTCTCTACCGGAGCCGTGCGCTCCGGTTTTCCCTTCTTTTTACATCCTGTACATCACATCAAATCATTAAACTTGCATTAACTTATTTATAACTTATATTGTCACATGCAAATCATAATGGTTTCGAATGAAAGTTAATGAGAGGTGGTTATGGCTTCTACTTTTACCAGCGACACATTGCCAGCCGATCACAAAGCAGCTATCCGTCAGATGAAGCACGCGCTGCGGGCGCAGCTTGGCGACGTCCAGCAGATCTTTAATCAGCTAAGCGATGACATTGCCACGCGAGTGGCTGAAATCAACGCACTCAAAGCACAGGGTGATGCCGTCTGGCCGGTGCTGTCTTATGCCGATATCAAAGCAGGTCATGTTACTGCAGAGCAGCGCGAACAGATTAAACGTCGCGGTTGTGCGGTGATAAAAGGCCATTTCCCCCGCGAACAAGCGCTAGGCTGGGATCAGTCGATGCTGGACTATCTGGACCGCAACCGCTTTGACGAGGTCTACAAAGGCCCCGGCGATAATTTCTTCGGGACGCTCAGCGCTTCACGTCCCGAGATTTACCCCATCTACTGGTTGCAGACGCAAATGCAGGCCCGCCAGAGTGAAGAAATGGCGAATGCGCAGTCGTTTCTCAATCGTCTGTGGACATTTGAAAGTGATGGAAAGCAATGGTTTAACCCGGATGTGAGCGTCATCTACCCTGACCGTATCCGCCGCCGTCCGCCCGGAACGACCTCCAAAGGTCTGGAGCGCATACCGACTCCGGGGCGCTGGAACGCTGGCTGCTTCTAGCGTATCAGCGCGTTTTCGCCAACGTCTTTAATGGCAATCTGGCGCAATATGATCCCTGGCATGCGGCACATCGTACGGAAGTTGAAGAGTACACGGTGGACAACACCACCAAATGTTCCGTGTTTCGGACATTCCAGGGCTGGACAGCGCTCTCTGATATGCTGCCTGGTCAGGGGTTGCTGCACGTTGTGCCCATTCCTGAAGCCATGGCGTACGTACTGTTACGTCCGCTGCTTGATGATGTGCCGGAGGATGAACTGTGCGGCGTAGCGCCCGGAAGAGTGTTGCCGGTATCAGAGCAATGGCATCCACTGTTAATTGAGGCGTTAACCAGCATTCCAAAACTCGAGGCCGGAGACTCCGTCTGGTGGCACTGCGACGTCATCCATTCCGTTGCCCCCGTTGAAAATCAACAGGGTTGGGGCAACGTGATGTACATTCCTGCGGCACCGATGTGCGAGAAAAATCTTGCCTACGCGCACAAGGTGAAGGCCGCACTGGAAAAAGGCGCATCGCCGGGCGACTTCCCGCGCGAGGACTATGAAACAAACTGGGAAGGACGCTTTACGCTTGCCGACCTCAACATTCACGGTAAGCGAGCGTTGGGCATGGATGTTTGAGAGTTAATGGAAGTGAATTGATGTGGGATTAAGAAAATCGATTCGACGTTACTCAGATTGCTGACAAGTGCGCTTTCTTAATGCCTGATGCGGCGTTAACGCCTTATCTGGCCTACAAAGTCCTGCAGATTCAATATATTACAGGTACTGCGTAGGCCTGATAAGCGTAGCGCATCAGGCTATTTTGCATTTGTCATCAGCCGCCGTCACCCCGACAGTATCGGGGTGACGGATAATCACTTACTCGATCCCTTTACTACGCAGGTAATCTTCGTAATTACCGCTAAAGTCGATCACGCGTTCCGGGGTGATTTCCAGAATGCGGGTCGCCAGGGAGCTTACGAACTCACGGTCGTGTGAAACAAAGATCAGCGTGCCCTGATACAGTTCCAGCGCCATGTTCAGTGACTCGATGGATTCCATATCCAGGTGGTTGGTCGGTTCGTCCATGATCAGAATGTTCGGCTTCTGCATCATTAACTTACCAAACAGCATCCGCCCTTTTTCCCCACCGGAAAGCACTTTAGCTGGCTTTTTGATGTCGTCCTGGCTGAACAGCAAACGACCGAGAATGCTGCGTACCGCCTGCTCGTCATCGCCTTCCTGCTTCCACTGACTCATCCATTCGAACACGGTCAGATCATTTTCAAACTCATATTCGTGGTCCTGGGCGTAGTAACCAATGCGCGCGTTTTCAGACCATTTTACGGTGCCGCTGTCCGGTTGCAGATCGCCCACCAGCGTTTTCATCAGCGTTGATTTACCGACGCCGTTGGTACCCAGTACCGCAAGTTTTTCACCGACCTCCAGCAGCAGGTTGAGATTTTTAAACAGTGGACCGTTATCAAACCCTTTGGTCAGACCTTCCACTTCCAGCGCGTTACGGAACAGTTTCTTATCCTGTTCAAAACGGATGAACGGGTTCTGACGGCTGGAGGCTTTCACCTCTTCCAGTTTGATTTTATCAATCTGGCGCGCGCGCGAAGTTGCCTGGCGAGATTTCGAGGCGTTGGCGCTAAAGCGGCTAACGAAAGATTGCAACTCAGCAATCTGCGCTTTCTTCTTGTCGTTATCGGCCAGCAGACGTTCACGCGCCTGGGTCGCCGCCGTCATGTACTCATCGTAGTTACCCGGATAAACGCGCAGCTCGCCGTAATCCAGATCCGCCATGTGGGTACAGACCATGTTAAGGAAGTGACGGTCGTGCGAGATGATGATCATGGTGCTGTCACGCTCGTTCAGCACCTGTTCCAGCCAGCGAATGGTGTCGATGTCGAGGTTGTTGGTCGGTTCGTCGAGCAGGAGAATATCCGGATCAGCAAACAGCGCCTGCGCCAGAAGCACACGCAGCTTCCAGCCAGGAGCAACTTCACTCATCGGGCCGTAGTGCTGTTCCACTGGAATTCCCACGCCAAGCAACAATTCACCGGCGCGAGCTTCCGCAGAGTAACCGTCCATTTCGCCGTATTTAACTTCCAGATCGGCCACTTTATAGCCGTCTTCCTCACTCATTTCCGGCAAAGCATAGATGCGGTCACGCTCCTGCTTCACTTCCCACAACTCTTTATGCCCCATGATCACCGTATCCAGCACAGTGAACTCTTCAAAGGCAAACTGATCCTGACGCAGCTTACCAATGCGCTCGTTGGGATCGAGGGAAACGTTACCCAAAGTCGGCTCTAAGTCGCCGCCGAGGATCTTCATAAAGGTGGATTTACCACTACCGTTCGCGCCAATCAGGCCGTAACGGTTGCCGCCGCCAAATTTGACGGAAATGTTTTCAAACAACGGCTTACTGCCGAACTGCATGGTGACGTTACTGGAAACTAACACAGGCGTATCCTGAAAAGAGATATGACAAACCGCGCATTATGCCATAAGTCTGAAAGAAGATCCTGCTCCTCGCTTAAGGTCTACACTCAAGCCAAAGGCAAAAAATGTGATTTCGTACACATCTGATTTCACTGTGAGCTGGAATGAACTTATAATGCGCTTCCAATACTCTAATATTCTCAACCCAATGGCCTGCCAGGCACAAAATCTCGCTTAACATGAATATGAAATTGAAAACATTATTCGCAGCGGCCTTCGCTGTTGTCGGCTTTTGCAGTACCGCCTCTGCGGTAACTTATCCTCTGCCAACCGACGGGAGTCGCCTGGTTGGTCAGAATCAGGTGATCACCATTCCTGAAGGTAACACTCAGCCGCTGGAGTATTTTGCCGCGGAGTACCAGATGGGGCTTTCCAATATGATGGAAGCGAACCCGGGTGTGGATACCTTCCTGCCGAAAGGCGGTACTGTACTGAACATTCCGCAGCAGCTGATCCTGCCGGATACCGTTCATGAAGGCATCGTCATTAACAGTGCAGAGATGCGTCTGTATTACTATCCGAAAGGGACCAACACCGTTATCGTGCTGCCGATCGGCATTGGTCAGTTAGGCAAAGATACGCCTATCAACTGGACCACCAAAGTTGAGCGTAAGAAAGCAGGCCCGACCTGGACGCCGACCGCCAAAATGCACGCAGAGTACCGCGCTGCGGGCGAACCGCTTCCGGCTGTCGTTCCGGCAGGTCCGGATAACCCGATGGGTCTGTATGCACTCTACATCGGTCGCCTGTATGCTATCCATGGCACCAACGCCAACTTCGGTATCGGCCTGCGTGTAAGTCATGGTTGTGTGCGTCTGCGTAACGAAGACATCAAATTCCTGTTCGAGAAAGTACCGGTCGGTACCCGCGTACAGTTTATTGATGAGCCGGTAAAAGCGACCACCGAGCCAGACGGCAGCCGTTATATTGAAGTCCATAACCCGCTGTCTACCACCGAAGCCCAGTTTGAAGGTCAGGAAATTGTGCCAATTACCCTGACGAAGAGCGTGCAGACAGTGACCGGTCAGCCAGATGTTGACCAGGTTGTTCTTGATGAAGCGATTAAAAACCGCTCCGGGATGCCGGTTCGTCTGAATTAATCTTCAAAACTTAAAGCAAAAGGCGGACTCATAATCCGCCTTTTTTATTTGCCAGACCCTAGTTGGCCGGGAGTATAACTAACAAAACATATCCCACCAACGCCGCCCACAACAGCATCGGTATTGAATAGAGATGGAAACGCCACCAGATGCGGCGATCGTTCGCCATACGTAGCGCAATCAAACTTGCCAGCGATCCGGGTAATAACCCAAAGCCACCTACGTTTACCGCCCATGCCAGTAATAAAGACGGCGGCACATAGTTCAGCAACAATATGGTACTCGGCACGTTACTGATCACCTGCGATAAACCGATTGCCGTTAACCATAACCCGGGTTCAGATAGATGACTCACGTTACCCAACACGCCTTGCAACGCTGGAAGCTGGGTCAGTAAATGGACGTCGATAAACATCGCCATAAACACCAGCAGCAGCGTCCAGTCCACACTGAGCACCACGCGACGTGCCAGCAGCGCAAAGCCTGCCGCCACAATCACCAGTCCCCACAGCTCTTGTTTGAACTCCAGCGCCGTTAGAAAGACGATATACAGCCCCAGACAACTCCACACCAGCCGCGGTTTCCACTCCGGTGTTTGCACCCCCGTATGGTATTGCAGCACCTTTCCAGGGAAACAACACCAGCACAGGAGCAGGAGCGTCAGCATCATTGCGCCAGCCAGCGGTGCCATTTGGGCAATAAATCCGGCAAACGAAAGACCAGAACGTCCCCAGATAAGAATATTTTGCGGGTTGCCAATTGGCGTCAGTAGCGAGCCAGCATTGACTGCCAGCGCCTCAAAAATAATCAGCCGATTAACCGGGATCTCACACAGTCTTTTTAGCGTGATAGTCAGCGGAACAACAATAAACAGCGCGACATCGTTGGTCAGAAAGGTAGAAAGCAGCGCCGCCGCCAGCACCATAAACATCGCCAGCCGACGCTCCGTAGCAAAGCGGCGCACCATTTTGCGCCCCAGCACATCAAAATAACCGCTTAACTCCACACCTTTGGTCAGCAGCATCAGGCCGCTTAAGGTGATGATGGTGTGCCAGTCGATAGCAGCAGGCCCGGATTTCGGTGCAAAGGGCACGAAAAAGCTTAATCCGATACCAACAAGAATTAATAACTGAAAAAAACGATCGCCTTGCAGCGTGCGTAAAAAAGGCAGGCTCATTTGGCACCGTGTTTCTGGGTAAACAAACGAAAAGCGTCGAGCGTCTCTTCACTAACATGGTGCTCCATGCCTTCCGCGTCGCGACGGGCGATTTCCGGACTGACGCCCAACACCAACAAGAAATTTTCGACTATCTGATGTCGCTCGCGGCTTTCCTGCGCCAGCTTCTCTCCTTCTGCCGTTAAAAACACGCCACGCCAGGGGATCATTTCAATCAGCCCCATGGTTGCCAGCCGCTTAAGCATTTTAGCCACCGTCGGTTGCGAAACTCCCAGACGAGCAGCCATGTCCACCTGACGAGCTTCCCCCACTTCCCTGATCAAGTCAGAAATCAGCTCAACGTAATCATCAATAAGCTCGCGCCGATGCGCCTCTCTGACCTGGCGGAACCCTTCAACGTGCTCTTCCACGTTCACTAACTGCGTCACTTTTTTTGCTGTTGGCGTACCTGCGCGACGACTCATTGTGCTTCCTCATTATGGTGACGCATACATAGCGTTCTCATTTCGTGCGCACATTGTAAACCAGAGTTGCGAAGGTACAAAAAATTAACGTTTTAGCAATAGCTATATAATATAGCCTGTGCTATATCTGTATGTAGTGCAATCATCCCTCAAGGATCGACGGGATTAACAAGTCAGGAGGTCTTATGAATGAGTTCAAGAGGTGTATGCGCGTGTTTAGTCATTCTCCCTTTAAAGTACGGTTAATACTGCTCTCTATGTTGTGCGATATGGTCAACAACAAACCGCAGCAAGATAAACCTTCCGATAAATAGCGGCGTCGCGGTACGCCGCTTCACTCCTGCTTTCATGCAGGCATAACGCGTTTTGGTCTGAAAAACCCCACTTTTTGTCGGATTTGCAATCCCCTTCGCAAAAGATTTGTTCGTCAGTAGTTGACCTGAACGGCGGCTCGCTCTATCTTCTTGCAGCCCTGCGTATATTGCGGCTCGCGGATGCGGACCCCTTTCCACTCTTCACGCACTCTTGCAGGTATTGACCCTTGACGCCAGGGTAAGCACATGGCGTTTGTTACGATAGTGGCGTATGAATTTAACCCTCAAAGAATCGCTTGTTACCCGTAGCCGGGTATTTAGCCCGTGGACTGCGTTCTACTTTTTACAGTCGCTATTAATTAACCTCGGCTTAGGTTACCCCTTCAGTTTGCTCTACACCGCTGCGTTTACGGCTATTTTGCTTTTGCTATGGCGAACATTGCCTCGCGTACAAAAAGTTCTGGTCGGTGTCAGTTCGCTGGTGGCGGCTTGTTATTTCCCTTTTGCTCAGGCCTACGGCGCGCCTAATTTCAATACATTGCTGGCATTGCACTCCACCAATATGGAAGAGTCGACCGAAATCCTGACGATTTTTCCGTGGTACAGCTACCTGGTCGGCTTATTTATTTTTGCGCTCGGCGTAATAGCAATCAGGCGAAAAAAAGAGAATGAAAAAGCGCGCTGGAATACCTTCGACAGCCTGTGTCTGGTATTCAGTGTGGCGACATTTTTTGTTGCTCCCGTGCAAAACCTGGCCTGGGGTGGCGTATTTAAACTGAAAGATACTGGCTATCCGGTATTTCGTTTTGCTAAGGATGTCATCGTCAATAATAACGAGGTGATTGAAGAGCAAGAACGGATGGCAAAACTTTCCGGAATGAAAGATACCTGGACGGTCACTGCCGTTAAGCCGAAGTATCAGACCTATGTGGTGGTGATCGGTGAAAGCGCGCGTCGCGATGCCCTCGGTGCCTTTGGCGGTCACTGGGACAATACCCCGTTTGCCAGCAGCGTTAACGGTTTGATATTTGCTGACTACATTGCCGCCAGTGGCTCCACGCAGAAATCGCTTGGCTTAACGCTCAATCGCGTAGTCGATGGCAAACCACAGTTTCAGGATAACTTTGTCACCCTGGCAAATCGCGAGGGCTTCCAGACCTGGTGGTTTTCCAACCAGAGCCAAATCGGCGAATACGATACTGCTATCGCCAGCATCGCCAAACGTGCAGATGAAGTGTACTTCCTGAAAGAAGGTAATTTTGAAGCAGATAAAAACACGAAAGACGAAGCGTTACTGGATATGACCGCTCAAGTGCTGGCGCAAGAGCACTCGCAACCGCAGCTGATTGTTCTGCATCTGATGGGCTCGCATCCGCAGGCCTGCGACAGGACACAAGGCAAATACGAAACCTTTGTGCAATCGAAAGAAACGTCGTGCTATCTCTATACCATGACGCAAACGGACGATTTACTGCGCAAGCTGTACGATCAGTTACGCAACAGCGGCAGCAGCTTCTCTCTGGTTTACTTTTCTGACCACGGTCTGGCCTTTAAAGAGCGCGGCAAAGACGTGCAATACCTTGCCCATGATGATAAATATCAGCAAAATTTCCAGGTGCCTTTTATGGTCATTTCCAGCGACGATAAAGCGCATCGGGTGATTAAAGCCCGCCGCTCAGCCAATGACTTCTTAGGCTTTTTCTCGCAGTGGACGGGAATTAAAGCGAAGGAAATAAATATCAAATACCCGTTTATATCTGAGAAGAAAGCCGGGCCGATATACATCACCAACTTCCAGTTACAGAAGGTGGATTACAACCATCTCGGAACCGATATTTTCGACCCGAAACCTTAAAAACAAAAATCCGCCCCGAGAGGCGGATTTTTTATATCACCAAAGTGATTAGAAGCGGTAACCAACACCGGCAATCCAGGTGCCTACGTCAACGCTACGAATACGGCTCTGCTCGTAAGAGAAGTCCAGAGCAACGTTTTCCATCGGGTTGAACTGCAGACCAGCACCGTAGGAGAAACCGTAGTCGCTGGTGTCGTGTTTGTAGGTCGGGTATTCAGTGGTCTGGAATTTACCATAACCCACACCCACTACACCGTAGATGCTTGCCCAGTCGTTAATGCGGTAAGCCGGACCAGCAGTGATGCCGTAGTACTGGTTTTTGTTGTAGTCACCAGAGCTTGCAGTACGACTTTTCTCGGTGTAAGTGAAAGAACCGATCACACCCAGCGGGCTGTTGTCTTCTTCATAGCGGTATTTCAGGTTGAAACCGCCCATTTTGTTCATTTGGCCCTGAGCGTCGCTCTGTGCGTAACCGCCAGTTACGGTAGAAGTCGCAGCTACGGAAGTACCTGCGGTGAAAGCCAGAACTGCGGCCAGTGCTGAAAGACATGCAATTTTTTTCATAACCACCTCAAATGTGATTCAAATAAGTCCTAAGTTTTAAATATATCAAAAATTAATGGGAAACTCTTCGCGATTTGTGATGTCTAACGGGCCATTTCATGTAACAGAACGTTTCCATACACCGCTATCCATCTAAATTTAAATCACTTTTTCAGAGAACTGCGTAAGTATTACGCATGTTTTCCCTGTCATTCATCCAGATTATTCCTAATCACCAGACTAATGATTCCATCAATCCTGGCGCATTTTAGTCAAAACGGGGGAAAATTTTTTCAACAAATGCTCAACCAGCATTGGGTATATCCAGTACACTCCACGCTTTACTTAAGTCTAGATATTTGTGGGAGAAAGGATGCCTGGTTCATTACGTAAAATGCCGGTCTGGTTACCAATAGTCATATTGCTCGTTGCCATGGCGTCTATTCAGGGTGGAGCCTCGTTAGCTAAGTCACTTTTTCCTCTGGTGGGCGCACCGGGTGTCACTGCGCTGCGTCTGGCATTAGGAACGCTGATCCTCATCGCGTTCTTTAAGCCATGGCGACTGCGCTTTGCCAAAGAGCAACGGTTACCGCTGTTGTTTTACGGCGTTTCGCTGGGTGGGATGAATTATCTTTTTTATCTTTCTATTCAGACAGTACCGCTGGGTATTGCGGTGGCGCTGGAGTTCACCGGACCACTGGCGGTGGCGCTGTTCTCTTCTCGTCGCCCGGTAGATTTCGTCTGGGTTGTGCTGGCGGTTCTTGGTCTGTGGTTCCTGCTACCGCTGGGGCAAGACGTTTCCCATGTCGATTTAACCGGCTGTGCGCTGGCACTGGGGGCCGGGGCTTGTTGGGCTATTTACATTTTAAGTGGGCAACGCGCAGGAGCGGAACATGGCCCTGCGACGGTGGCAATTGGTTCGTTGATTGCAGCGTTAATTTTCGTGCCAATTGGAGCGCTTCAGGCTGGTGAAGCACTCTGGCACTGGTCGGTTATTCCATTGGGTCTGGCTGTCGCTATTCTCTCGACCGCTCTGCCTTATTCGCTGGAAATGATTGCCCTCACCCGTTTGCCAACACGGACATTTGGTACGCTGATGAGCATGGAACCGGCGCTGGCTGCCGTTTCCGGGATGATTTTCCTCGGAGAAACACTGACACCCATACAGCTGCTGGCGCTCGGCGCTATCATCGCCGCTTCAATGGGGTCTACGCTGACAGTACGCAAAGAGAGCAAAATAAAAGAATTAGACATTAATTAAATTTACATTTCTGCATGGTTATGCATAACCATGCAGAATTTCTCGCTACTTTTCCTCTACACCGTCTTTATATATCGAATTATGCAAAAGCATATTTATTCCGAAAATTCCTGGCGAGCAGATAAATAAGAATTGTTCTTATAAATATATCTAACTCATTGAATCTTTATTAGTTTTGTTTTTCACGCTTGTTACCACTATTAGTGTGATAGGAACAGCCAGAATAGCGGAACACATAGCCGGTGCTATACTTAGTCTCGTTAATTACTGGGACATAACATCAAGAGGATATGAAATTATGAGTACCGCTAAATTAGTTAAATCAAAAGCGACCAATCTGCTTTATACCCGCAACGATGTCTCCGACAGCGAGAAAAAAGCAACAGTAGAGTTGCTGAATCGCCAGGTTATCCAGTTTATTGATCTTTCTTTGATTACCAAACAAGCGCACTGGAACATGCGCGGCGCTAACTTCATTGCCGTACATGAAATGCTGGATGGCTTCCGCACCGCACTGATCGATCATCTGGATACCATGGCAGAACGTGCAGTGCAGCTGGGCGGTGTAGCTCTGGGGACCACTCAAGTTATCAACAGCAAAACCCCGCTGAAAAGTTACCCGCTGGACATCCACAACGTTCAGGATCACCTGAAAGAACTGGCTGACCGTTACGCAATCGTCGCTAATGACGTACGCAAAGCGATTGGCGAAGCGAAAGATGACGACACCGCAGATATCCTGACCGCCGCGTCTCGCGACCTGGATAAATTCCTGTGGTTTATCGAGTCTAACATCGAATAAATCCATCGCTGATGGTGCAGAACTTTAGTACCCGATAAAAGCGGCTTCCTGACAGGAGGCCGTTTTGTTTTGCAGCCCACCTCAACGCACTTATTTAGTGCATCCATCTGCTATCTCCAGCTGATTAAGTAAATTTTTTGTATCCACATCATCACACAATCGTTACATAAAGATTGTTTTTTCATCAGGTTTTACGCTAAATAATCACTGTGTTGAGTGCACAATTTTAGCGCACCAGATTGGTGCCCCAGAATGGTGCATCTTCAGGGTATTGCCCTATAAATCGTGCATCACGTTTTTGCCGCATCTCTAAAAATCAATGAGTTGCAAAACTGGCACGATTTTTTCATATATGTGAATGTCACGCAGGGGATCGTCCCGTGGATAGAAAAAAGGAAATGCTATGAAGTCTGTATTAAAAGTTTCACTGGCTGCACTGACCCTGGTTTTTGCGGTTTCTTCTCATGCCGCGGATAAAAAATTAGTTGTCGCGACGGATACCGCCTTCGTTCCGTTTGAATTTAAACAGGGCGATAAATATGTGGGCTTTGACGTTGATCTGTGGGCTGCCATCGCTAAAGAGCTGAAGCTGGATTACGAACTGAAGCCGATGGATTTCAGTGGGATCATTCCGGCACTGCAAACCAAAAACGTCGATCTGGCTCTGGCGGGCATTACCATCACCGACGAGCGTAAAAAAGCGATCGATTTCTCTGACGGCTACTACAAAAGCGGCCTGTTAGTGATGGTGAAAGCTAACAATAACGATGTGAAAAGCGTGAAAGATCTCGACGGGAAAGTGGTTGCTGTGAAGAGCGGTACTGGCTCCGTTGATTACGCGAAAGCAAACATCAAAACTAAAGATCTGCGTCAGTTCCCGAACATCGATAACGCCTATATGGAACTGGGCACCAACCGCGCAGACGCCGTTCTGCACGATACGCCAAACATTCTGTACTTCATCAAAACCGCCGGTAACGGTCAGTTCAAAGCGGTAGGTGACTCTCTGGAAGCGCAGCAATACGGTATTGCGTTCCCGAAAGGTAGCGACGAGCTGCGTGACAAAGTCAACGGCACGTTGAAAACCCTGCGCGAGAACGGAACTTACAACGAAATCTACAAAAAATGGTTCGGTACTGAACCGAAATAATAACGCTACACCTGTAAAGCGCACTGGCAGTTCCCTCTCCCCTCTGGGGAGAGGATTAGGGTGAGGGGCGCAAACCCGCTCCGGGGCCATTAATTACCCTGAATTTGATTATTTACACCACGGTAACAGGAACAACATATGCAGTTTGACTGGAGTGCCATCTGGCCTGCCATTCCGCTTCTGATTGAAGGTGCCAAAATGACCCTGTGGATTTCGGTCCTCGGTCTGGCTGGCGGTCTGGTAATCGGATTGCTGGCAGGTTTTGCACGCACCTTCGGTGGTTGGATAGCCAACCACGTCGCGCTGGTCTTTATTGAAGTGATCCGCGGCACACCTATCGTCGTCCAGGTGATGTTTATCTATTTCGCCCTGCCGATGGCGTTTAACGACTTACGCATCGACCCATTTACTGCGGCGGTGGTCACCATCATGATCAACTCCGGCGCGTACATTGCGGAAATCACGCGTGGTGCGGTGCTGTCTATTCACAAAGGTTTTCGTGAAGCAGGACTGGCGCTCGGTCTTTCACGTTGGGAAACCATTCGCTACGTCATTTTACCGCTGGCACTGCGTCGTATGCTGCCGCCGCTGGGTAACCAGTGGATCATCAGCATTAAAGACACCTCGCTGTTTATTGTTATCGGCGTGGCGGAACTGACCCGTCAGGGGCAAGAAATTAT
This sequence comes from Shigella sp. FC1544, assembly GCF_001722145.1. Lineage (NCBI taxonomy): Bacteria > Pseudomonadati > Pseudomonadota > Gammaproteobacteria > Enterobacterales > Enterobacteriaceae > Shigella > Shigella sp. FC1544. The sequence continues at coordinate 1,140 of NZ_MECT01000266.1, read as the reverse complement.
TGCCGGTAACTTCCGCGCCCTTGAGATCTGGAGCGCCGTGGCGGTGTTCTATCTGATTATTACCCTGGTGCTGAGCTTTATTCTGCGTCGTCTGGAAAGAAGGATGAAAATCCTGTGATTGAATTTAAAAACGTCTCCAAGCACTTTGGCCCAACCCAGGTGCTGCACAATATCGATTTGAACATTGCCCAGGGCGAAGTCGTGGTGATTATCGGGCCGTCCGGTTCCGGTAAATCGACCCTGCTGCGCTGCATCAACAAACTGGAAGAAATCACCTCCGGCGATCTGATTGTCGATGGCCTGAAGGTTAACGATCCGAAAGTTGACGAGCGCCTGATTCGCCAGGAAGCAGGTATGGTGTTCCAGCAGTTTTACCTCTTCCCGCATCTGACGGCGCTGGAAAACGTCATGTTTGGTCCGCTACGCGTGCGTGGCGCGAACAAAGAAGAGGCGGAAAAACTGGCGCGTGAGCTGCTGGCGAAAGTCGGTCTGGCAGAACGTGCACATCACTACCCTTCCGAACTTTCTGGTGGTCAACAGCAGCGTGTGGCGATTGCCCGCGCGCTGGCGGTGAAGCCGAAAATGATGCTGTTTGATGAACCGACTTCCGCTCTTGACCCGGAACTGCGCCATGAAGTGCTGAAGGTTATGCAGGATCTGGCTGAAGAAGGGATGACGATGGTGATCGTGACCCACGAAATCGGTTTTGCCGAGAAAGTAGCTTCGCGGCTGATCTTTATCGACAAAGGCCGGATTGCGGAAGATGGCAATCCGCAGGTGTTGATCAAGAACCCGCCGAGCCAGCGCTTGCAGGTATTTTTGCAGCACGTCTCTTAATTAGACACATTGCCTGATGCGCTAAGCTTATCAGGCCTACAGGATATCTGGCAACTTATTAAAATTGCATGAACTTGTAGGACGGATAAGGCGTTCACGCCGCATCCGGCAAAAAAGCCCGCACGTTGTCAGCAATCTGCTTAATATCCCTTCCTCCCTTTCACCCGAAAGGGAGGCACACCAGATTCCTCTCATTTAAAATCGCCCCGTTACTTTATTCGTACCCCTTATAATGGGGTGTTAGCCAGCCAGACCCGGCATGATTACTGCCCCCAGTCGTCCATGATCCGGGGGGTGATGTCA
>NZ_MECT01000265.1:0-1777 GCF_001722145.1 Shigella sp. FC1544 | reverse complement strand
GTATGAATCACGCCTGAAGGGAAAGCTGCACGTTATCAGCAAGCGTTACACTCAGCGCATTGAGCGACATAATCTGAATCTGAGACAACATCTGGCAAGGCTGGGACGGAAGTCACTGTCGTTCTCAAAATCGGTGGAGCTGCATGACAAGGTCATCGGGCATTATCTGAACATAAAACACTATCAGTAAGTTGGAGTCATTACCCCACCCGCGTACCACCAATGACAACGCCTGCATAAGTTAATGCTGGTTGGCCTAAAAAAACGCTGAGTATAATCGCGGTAAATAACTTACATGAAACTGTTGTTTTAAAGAGCCTGATTAAACAACTTTTTCTGGACATAACGACTCCCTGGCCAAAGCCAACTGAATAAAAAGGCCCTTGATAAATTATTTCTTATATTCGACAGTAAATTGTGAATCAGCGTTCGCCGTACCAGCCGTTATGGTCGCATTGGTTGCCACATAGCGTGCAATAAACTTCATTTCAGCCTTGCCTTCAGCATCGATAGCGGTATAAGCAGAGTCGTTATAAAGTTTAACCTGCGAATTATCGGACTGGTTAAAAATACGAATACCAACGCCGGTTGCCGCAATCGCTTGTCCTGTACCGGTAAAATCACCAGGGTTGCCTGCTGTAAGCGGCGTACCCACTTTCAGGTCGCCGTCGCCGCCAGGCGCTTCTGTACCATCAAAACGAACGGCTGCTTGAGTGTACGTTGCCGGGCAATTTTCAAGTTTAATACTGAACTTCTGTGGCGACGCCAGACTACCTACACCTGAAAATGCATTTTTACTGACTTTACCCAGTGGGACAATTTGATCGGCTGTATCGGAGGTAACTTCACAAGTAGTGTCGACAATTTCACCGACGAAGTGAACAACACCATCTTCTGCCAGTGCATGCCCGGCCAGCATTAGAGATGCCAGAGTGAATGCACCGCCTATAATATTACGCTTCATAAAAACACCATTGATATAATATATCCTTTACCATGAATCATCACTTATATTAATAAGTGTATTTTTGATTCAAAGGAATAGTACACCAAAGAGACGGCTTTATCTAAAAATAATATTAATTACGCAAAAATAAAATATAAATTTATTGTTTAAATATTATTTAAACAGTAAAAAATCAAGTTTGTTATCAGACATTAATGATAATTCAGAATATATTTATATAGAAATATAGATGAATTTATTGATGTCAGTTATAAAAAAGGGCCACCGGTCGGCAGTAATGCCGATCAGTTAAGGATCAGTTGACCGATCCAGTGGCTGTGTAAGAATCCGGAAACGCTCACTTGTTTCCAGATTTTTTTATGCACATTGGACAGGCTCTTGATCTGGTATCCCGTTACGATTCTCTGCGTAACCCACTGACTTCTCTGGGGGATTACCTCGACCCCGAACTCATCTCTCGTTGCCTTGCCGAATCAGGTACTGTAACGCTACGCAAGCGCCGTCTTCCCCTCGAAATGATGGTCTGGTGTATTGTTGGCATGGCGCTTGAGCGTAAAGAACCTCTTCACCAGATTGTGAATCGCCTGGACATCATGCTGCCGGGCAATCGCCCCTTCGTTGCCCCCAGTGCCGTTATTCAGGCCCGCCAGCGCCTGGGAAGTGAGGCTGTCCGCCGCGTGTTCACGAAAACAGCGCAGCTCTGGCATAACGCCACGCCGCATCCGCACTGGTGCGGCCTGACCCTGCTGGCCATCGATGGTGTGTTCTGGCGCACACCGGATACACCAGAGAACGATGCAGCCTTCCCCC
>NZ_MECT01000264.1:0-1784 GCF_001722145.1 Shigella sp. FC1544 | reverse complement strand
CTTTAATCTGCTTCATGGCGGCAGCAAGTTCAGAGGCAGGAACAACCTGTTCTCCGGCGGCCACAGCAGTAAGACTTCCTTCCTGGTATTGCTTACGCCAGAGAAATAACTGGCTGGCTGCTACACCATGTTGCCGGGCAACGAGGGAGACCGTCATCCCCGGTTCAAAGCTCTGCTGAACAATTGCGATCTTTTCCTGTGTGGTACGCCGTCTGCGTTTCTCCGGCCCTAAGACATCAATCATCTGTACTCCAATGACTAGTCTAAAAACTAGTATTAAGACTATCACTTATTTAAGTGATACTGGTTGTCTGGAGATTCAGGGGGCCAGTCTACTTTATAAGCACCACGTTACAGCGAATCACATCACTCTTACGGCACTGGCGCTTTCTCTTTTTACCGGATTGCTGTTGGTGTTGGTGGCACAACCCATCCTCTTTTTGCTATTGCCCATCGTGCTTTTTATCCGTATGGCGCTCAATGCGCTGGATGGCATGTTGGCGCGTGAGTGCAATCAGCAAACACGTCTGGGGGCGATTTTGAATGAAACTGGCGATGTTATTTCCGATATTGCGCTCTATTTACCGTTTTTATTTTTACCGGAAAGTAACGCATCACTCGTAATACTCATGTTATTTTGCACCATATTGACTGAGTTTTGCGGTTTACTCGCGCAGACGATTAACGGTATTCGCAGTTATGCCGGTCCATTCGGCAAAAGCGATCGCGCGTTAATATTTGGTCTGTGGGGGCTAGCCGTTGCCATTTATCCACAGTGGATGCAATGGAATAATCTTTTATGGAGCATTGCTTCAATTCTGCTTCTCTGGACTGCGATTAATCGTTGTCGGAGTGTGCTTTTTATGAGTGCTGAAAGATAATGCTGGAAAAATCTCTGGCAACACTTTTCGTGTTGTTAATTTTAGCAACGCTGATAAACCGTTTTCTGCTATGGCGGTTACCGGAGAGAAAAGGGGGTGAGGTTACATTACGTATTCGTACCTGGTGGGGCATCGTCATTTGTTTTTCACTGGTGATTTCAGGTCCACGCTGGATGACGTTGGCGTTTTTTGCGCTGATAAGTTTTCTGGCATTGAAAGAATATTGTATGCTTATATCCGTACATTTTCCGCGGTGGTTATATTGGGTTATTCCTCTTAACTATTTGCTTATCGGTTTTAATTGCTTTGAGCTGTTTCTGTTATTAATACCTTTGGCTGGGTTTCTGATATTAGCCACCTGGCGAGTTTTTGTGGGTGACCCCTCCGGTTTTCTGCATACCGTGAGCGCCATTTTTTGGGGCTGGATAATGACCGTTTTCGCCTTGAGTCATGCCGCCTGGTTATTAATGTTGCCATCCATGAATATCCAGGGCGGGGCCTTACTGGTGTTATTTCTTTTGGCATTAACCGCGTCAAACGATATTGCACAGTATTTATGGGTAATGCTGCCAACTTACTGATTTAGTGTATGATGGTGATTTTAAGGTGCTTGCGTGGCTTCCATTTCCATCAGATGTCCTTCCTGCTCCGCTACTGAAGGCGTGGTGCGTAACGGCAAAAGCACTGCCGGACATCAGCGCTATCTCTGCTCTCATTGCCGTAAAACATGGCAACTACAGTTCACTTACACCGCCTCTCAGCCCGGTACGCACCAGAAAATCATTGATATGGCCATGAATGGCGTCGGATGTCGCGCCAGTGCACGCATTATGGGCGTTGGCCTCAACACGGTTTTACGTCACTTAAAAAACTCAGGCCGCAGTCGGTAACCTCGCGCATACA